>LGFQ01000027.1 GCA_001508935.1 Synergistales bacterium 54_24 | reverse complement strand
GCTAAAACAATAGAACTTAAAACTGCAAATATATTAAGGTAGCGATTACGACTCACGAGGCTGAAGAGAAAGATGCACACTACAACCAAAAGCGAGAGCGGCCAATAATTTGCGGCGTTGAGGCCAACTGCCGTTTCCGCCAACGAAAAACCGATGGCCATTATCGTCGGCCCGATGACAACGGGCGTTATAATCCGCCTAACTACGCCTATCAAACGACTGTAGCCGATGACGGAAAGCAAGATCCCGCCGGATATCAGAGCGCCGCCCACGTACTGCATGATGCCCTCTGGACCGAGAGCCCCGTAAGCTCCGATTATGGTCATAATCGGAGGAATGAAGCTGAAAGACGAACCCTGAACTATGGGAAGGCCGGAACCGAGCTTCGGGTGAGTCTGAATCAAGGTGGCGATCCCCATAGCCAGATATACACAAGAGATAAAAAACCCCAACTGCGCTGTCGACATCCCCATAGCCGGGCCGAAGATGAGGGGCACCAAGGTGGTAGCACCGAAGAGCGTGAGCACGTGTTGTGCCCCGGCTAAGATCATGATGGGAAGCGGAGGCTTGTCCAAAAGGCCGTAGACTATCTTTTTTCTCGCCATTAAATCAACACCTCCTTCGTATACTCCTTCTCGTCTTACTCCTCGCACATTACAACGGTGGCGGCACCTCCTTTCCTCAAAGACAACTCAGCCTTTCACCGTGTTTATATCACAGGAGCTGAGGAACCGCCACCATCGTATTCTTGTCGGCATCTTCGCTCGCTACGACAAAAACCCAGACTAACCCCAGAAGTCTTTTTCTCCTCTCTCTGCGGCCTTGATCGCCATATAGACGCGTTCCCTCGTGAAGGGATATTGATGGATCCTGATTCCGATCGCCTTGTAAAGCGCGTTCCCCAAGGCGGCAGCGGGAGAGATCATGGAGTGTTCACCCACACCGCGGTTGCCGTAGGGAGACGGGTCCTCCGGCGTCTCTTCGCAGAAGCTTTCTATTTCCCACGGCACATCCATCGTCGTTGCGATCTTGTAATCGGTAAAATCCGGTGTCAGAAGCTTTCCGTTTTTGTCGTAGTAGATCCCCTCGAACATTCCCGCCGACAACCCTTGGACGGTACCACCTTCTATCTGACATTTGACGTTTAGAGGGGAGATGACCCTACCGGCATCGTAACCAGCCACAGCTTTATTGACGACGATCTCGCCGGTGCCGGGATCCACCTCTATGTCCACTCCTACGGCGCCAACGGTGAAGTGGACGACGCTTTTCTCAGACTGCCCAGTCTCTAAGTCCGGATAAACCACATCGGGAGGAACAAAATGCCCCCTGCCGATGATAGGGCCACCCTTATACTTTCCGTCTGGCATCTTGAAGCCGTTCTGCGTCTTTTCATCGATGGGCTCGGCCTTGCCCAACTTGGGGCATTTCACGATGCCGTCCTCGATCGTAATCTCTTCTGGGTTGCACTGCCAATACTCGGCATATAGGGCTAAGAGCTGGCTCCTCGCATCTTCGCAGGCGCGCTTTATGGCCATGCCCATCGACCAAAGCGAGCGACTCGCCACGGTCTGCCAGTCGTAGGGCTGAGCGGCCGTGTCCGGATAGTAGCACTTCACGCGCTCCATGGGCACTCCGAGCTCTTCCGAAACGATCTGGGCATAAGCTGTGTATGCACCCTGTCCCATGTCCATGGTTGCGGCCAAGACCTTGACCGAGCCGTCTCCCAAAATCTCGACCGTGGCCGAAGACGACGCATCGGCAGGCATTGCCGGAGCCTTTATGGCCAAGGCGATGCCTTTACCCCGTTTCCAACCTTTCCTGACGGGTGGTTCTTCTCGATGATAATCGATCTTCTCCGCCACTTTCTTTATGATTTTATCCAGCGCGTGGGGCGGCATGGGCATACCCGTGCAGGTCGGAAGGCCAGGTTTTAGGAGGTTCTTCAGGCGGAACTCGATGGGATCCATGCCGATCCTGTATGCTATGGCATCCACTACCGCTTCGAGACCTCCCATAAGCTCCGGCAGGCCGAAGCCCCTGTAGGCGCCGCCGAAGGGCTTATTCGTGTAAACGCCGTAGCTGTCAGTCCATATGTTGGGGACATAATAGCAGCCCATGGAGGTGTAACCGGCGCTCCTCACGGGGTTTGCCCCGTACTCGGCGGAAGTCCCCGTGTCGAAGACGAGCTCTACCTTCATGGCAGAGATCGTGCCGTCCTTCTTTACGCCCATCTTCACCTTCGTATTCCACCCCTGACGCACCCAGGAAGTGGTGAGGACCTCTTCTCGGGGCACAAAGAGCTTCACTGGCCTCCCCTTTATGTCAGGGTCCAAAGCGGCCGCCAGACATAGAGGCTCTACGGTGATCCCAGCCTTGCCGCCGAAGCCGCCTCCGATGGGAGGAGCGATGACGCGCACCTTATGGAGCGGCAATTCGAGCCCCTTCGCCACGAGCTCGCGCAACGTGAAGGCCGATTGGGCCGTCGACCATATGGTCACTTCCTGACTAACGGGATCCTGCAGACATATACAGGCGTGCGGTTCCAAGAAAGCGTGGGCTATCTGCGGACAGGAGAAGCTCTCTTCGAGCACCTGGTCCGCCTCTTCGAAACCCTTTTCTATGTCTCCGCGGCGGATCTTGAAGTGCTGGGCTATGTTCGTTCCCGGCACCGGAGTCACAAAGGAGACGTGCTCATAGCTGCCGAGGTCGGGATGTACTAAAGGAGCGTTTTCCTTCATGGCTTCCGCTGCGTCGAACACCGGCGTCTCCTCTTCATATTCCACCCTAACCTTAAGCGCTCCTTCTTCCGCGGCGTCCTCACTCTCTGCCACCACGAGCGCCACCGGCTCACCTATGTAGCGAACCTTTTCCACGGCCATGGCCGTCCTGTCTTTGAGATATATGCCGAAATGTATGGGGAAGTTTTTTCCCACGATGACTTTGACCACGCCCGGAACTTTAAGCGCCTCACTGTAGTCAATATTTACGATCTTTCCGCAGGGTATCGTAGATCTCGCCGCCCTCGCATACAACAGCTCGGATCCAAAGCTCAAGTCATCGGTAAATTTCAACGTGCCAGCGGCCTTTTCGGGATCGTAGACCCTCGTGACCCAGGCGCCTATCATGCTCTTCTTTTCCACAGTCATCACCTCCTACGCCTGATCCTTGAGCAACTCAGCGGCTCGCTTGACGGACCTGAATATACCGGTGTAACCAGTGCATCTGCAGAGGTTTCCAGCCAAGGCGAGGCGTATCTCGTCCTCGGAGGGATCAGGGTTTTTTTTGAGCAGCGCGTAGGTCGTAAGCACCATGCCTGGGGTACAAAAACCGCATTGGATGCCGCCTTCCTCTACAAAGGCCTGCTGCACGGGATGGAGCTTTCCATCTTTGCCCACAAGCCCCTCGGCGGTCAGCACGCTCCTGCCCTCTACTTCAAGGGCCAAGACCGTGCACGACTTCACGGGAACACCGTCCAAGAGCACTGTGCATGTACCGCACTCGCCCTCCTCGCACCCCCTCTTCACGCTCGTCACTCCGTGATGCCTCAATGCCCGAAGGAGCGTCGTCCTGGGCTCCACCTCATATGTCACAGATCTCCCGTTTAGGGTGAAGTGCACCTCTCTCTTTGTCATGGCGCTATTCCTCCTTGAGGCGCTCGACGCAAGTATCGATAGCCCGTTTGGTCAGCTCGCCCACCATGGCCAGGCGGTACTCCACGCCCGCCCTGACGTCAGCTATAGGCTTCACGGCCTCCTTGGCGAGGGCGGAAACTTTTTCGAGAAGGGCATCGTCGGGTGCCTTTATGCCTTGGAGCGCCTTTTCGGCCTCGAGTGCTCTCACGGGCGTCGGAGCTACAGCGCCGTAGGCTAAGCGATACTCCCTGCCATTTTTACCGTCTATGGCAACGCAAGCGACTCCGACCTGGGCGAGGTCGAGGGCGTTCCTCCTCCCGAGCTTCAGGTAGCATCCGGACGATTTCCCCTCGGGGAGAGGGAGGAAGACGTGCGTAACGATCTCGCCGGCGATCATGTCCTTCTTGCGAGGTCCCAAGATGAATTTATTTATGGGGATAGACCTTTCACCCCTCGGCCCGACTATGCGGATCGTCGCATCGTAGCAGTAAAGCGCCGGCATTACATCGCCAGAGGGCACAGCCGAACAAACATTTCCAACTACGGTAGCCCTGTTGCGGATCAACCAATCCGAATGCGAAAGGCAAGCGTCGCGGAGGGCCGGAAAATGGTCTTCGACCGCGGCTGATTCCAATACCTCCGTGCAGGTCGCCATTGCGCCTATACGCAATCCATCTTTAGAGAAATTCACTCCCGCCAAGTCCGGTATGAGGCTCAAGTCCACCACCACCTCCGGCGTCACGAGCCTGTCTTTCATCCACATGAGCAGATCTGTGCCTCCGGCCTTGGGCATGGCACGGTTGCCGAATTTCTCCAGAATCGATATCGCCTCTTGGAGCGACCGCGGTCGCTCCAATTCAAAGGCCAACACTCGTCATCACCCCTTTTGCTAATTGCCGCCACTTGAAGCTTCAAATGGCGGCAATTTATCTACGTTCAAAAACCGCGTAACTCCATTAGACTAACGGCTCTGCACCGGACGCAGCTTCAAAAGGCGTTACCTTGTCTTCCCCAAAGGCCTTCGCCAAAAGCGCATAAAGAGCGAAAGAGATCACCACGGCGGGATATATTATAACTCCTCCAGGGAACGGAATGCCTGCGAGGTATGCGATCTGACCAGTGGGATACGCTATGATGTAACAAAGCACCCAGGTAAGGACGAGAGATGTAAAGGCGGCTTTGCTCCAACCATTGGCGTACCAAGGACCTTCTGGCCCGTAGGTGTAAAGCCTCTGTATGTCATAGTACCCCTTCCTGGTGACCCAGAAGTTCGCGATCATGATGCCCGCCAAGGGACCTAAGAGGATGCCATAATTAGAGGCCCAGGCGGTGATATAGTTGACGAAATCGGGACCGCTCTCCACGGCCCACCACGGGGCGATGAAGAACGCCACTATGCCCGCCAAAATTGTAGATGTCTTCCACGAGAGCTTACCCTCGACCATGATCAAGTCGATGAGAGGTGGGGAATTTGCGGTGAGGTCGGTAGTCCACGGTGCCAGGAAAGAGAAGAAAAGCCCCAGGAGAATTGCAATAACGCCGGGCGCAAACTTCAAAATGATCTCCTGCGGCAGCACCACGCCGGTCATGGTAACCGCGGCATGGCCGAGCACAGAGCCCAACGTCATGCCACCAACGATGCCTGTCAATAGCCCTATTGGCAAGGCGCGCGGCTCCCCAATCTTTATACCTCTCGAGAGATCGGAAATGTTGAGGGCAATGGTCGCCCACCAATTGGTCTGAGCTGCTAAGTATATGCCAAAACTGGCGCTAAAGTAGCCCGCGCTGCTTTCGAAGACCTCCGGGATTTTGGGCGAAAACTCTTCCCTCGTCGCCAAAAATAGGACTAGCCAGATAAAATACAGAAGCAAGATGGGACCTGCCCAATCCGCCACCGCTCCGATACCCTTCAACCCATGCCTCATGACCAATATAAACGACAGTACGTACAGCGCACAGGCTATGGGTATCCAGCGGATGGCAGTCATCACAAGGTCGTCGGAAGGGACACCCAGGGCCATCAGTAATATGATCATCAGCGCAAGGGAGCCGGCATATATCTCTATGCCAAACCACACGGTGCCGGAAATCCCTCTCAAGACCAGGGGCACATGAGCGCCCTTGAAGCCAAAGGATTCTCTTAGCTGCACCGGATACGTGATGCCATACTTGACCCCCGCTACGCCTATGAGCCAGGCAAGAATGATGGCGAATAAGTTTCCCAAAAAGGCACCTACGCCTGCCTGAACTATGTCGAGACCGAGGCTTTTTGCCATAGGACCGAGGAAGAAAAGGGGAATGTTCGCGCTTAGGCTGAACATCATGAAGGAGAAGGTGCGCGTACCATAATGCCTTTGACTCGACGGAATTGGCATCAAATCGGGGTTTTCTTTGTAACCCTTAGGGACTACAGTGAACTCTTCCACCATATCTCTCCATGCCCCCTTTTTTATTAGGGATAAATCGAGATTAGGTAACTATTTTTGCAATACATCACCCCCTTCCCTCGCACGTGCATAGTTTCAACCTAAATACACTTCGGCGAAGCGCTCGGCTGCCTTCTCGAACGCCTCCATCGGCATACGGACTATGCCGGCTCCAACCTGTCCGACGCCCGGCCGCTTACAAGCCACACCCGTATCGAGGATGGGAGTCGTACCGGTCTCCACCACTTTGAGGATGTCTATGCCCGTGGGCGTGCCGCGGAAATTTAGATAAGGTATCGTATAGACGTTGTTCTCTCCGACCGTTATCTCGTACATCTCCATGGTATAGTTGACGCCGTCCTGGGGTGAACCGCCGATAAACTGCACTATAGCCGGCGCAGCGGCCAGAGCGAACCCTCCCACGCCCAGCGTCTCCATGATGGCGCTGTCGCCTATGTCCGGATTTACGTCATCTTTGGTAAAGCCTGGGAAGAGGAGCACCTCTGGGACAGCCGCCGGCGCGGTGAACCAGTCATCTCCGAGGCCGGATACCTTGATGCCGAATTCCGTGCCGTTCCGCGACATTATCGTCACCATGCTCGAGCCCTCAACGCCGTGAGCGGGTTCGAGAGATGCCTTGGCCGCAGCCATCGCCAAATTCACGAAGAAGATGTCGCTTCTGTCCAAGAAGCGCACCACATCCGCCACATCTTTGACGACCGGCGCGGCCTCTATCATGTGCGGCGCGAGCATCCTCACAAACAGAGACGTGGCAGCTTTGTTGCGATTGTGCAGCTCGTCTCCCATGTGCAACGCCTGCGCGATGATGAACTTCAGGTCTATTCCTCCGTCGGGCGCAGCGTGCCTGATGCCGGCCTGCATCGCCGGATACATCACTCTCTTTATCCAGCGAAGGCGCTCTATGACCTCCTCGCTGTAAGCACCCATGCGCATGACTTTCCCCAAGCCCTCGTTTATGTTCGTGTAGGACTTGTTGCCGAAGGCCTTATTCTCCACGACGAATACCGGCATGCTCGGCGTTATAACGCCGGCCATAGGCCCAACGGCATGATGGTGGTGGTTCGGTTCAAAAGCGATTTCGCCGCTTGCGGCGAGCTTTTCCGCTTCCTCGGGCGTCTTGGCCCATCCTTCAAAGAGTATGCCGGCGATGACGGCTCCTCGCATTGGGCCGGACATATTTTTCCAATCGATGGGCGGCCCAGCGTGCAGGAAGGTCCTCTCGTTGAGCCCCGGAATCGTATCCTTGGCTATGCCCATATCCACCAAAACCGGCTGAGCGCTGAGCAGCCTGTTCAGCGCTTCCTCGTTGGCCTTCTCTAAATCGATCAAATCATACACCTCCCCTTACATGGCGGCCGGGCTCAAACATAGACTTCCCCGGCTTCATCACGTCATATACTTTCAAGTTCCTATCCTCCAGGTGATCGAAAGATTGTAGGGTTGTCATGCCGCCGTATACGTATTTCAACGCGTCTTCCTTCAATGTGGCGTAGACCACCTCTTCGGCGCACCGCCCTTGGGCGAGCTTCCAGCCGTTCGGGGCTATGATCATGCTGTGGCCGAAGT
The DNA here is from genome assembly GCA_001508935.1 of Synergistales bacterium 54_24. Taxonomy (GTDB): domain Bacteria; phylum Synergistota; class Synergistia; order Synergistales; family Thermosynergistaceae; genus Thermosynergistes. The sequence goes on along the minus strand of LGFQ01000027.1, from coordinate 9,138 downwards.
AATAATTGCCGCCGCCATCGCCGCCCACAGCGTTCACCGCAACGACGTATACGTGGTTGTCGTAGGCCCTGGCAAAGCTGGTGGCCCACCAGTGATCATACGTACGGAGCAGTGCTGAAGGCCTCACTATTACCTCTGCCCCTTTTAAGGCTAAAGTAGTGGAAAGGTCTGGGAAGTCGCCATCGTAGCAGATGATCATTCCCAGGGTGCAAAGGTCCGTCTCGAAGACATCTGCGCGATCGCCCGGCGTGGTCCACCCCCCGAATTCGACCAACTCTCCCGGGAACGGGTGGGTCTTTCTGTAGGTGCCGACGATATCGCCATTTCTGCCTATCAAGATGGCGCTGTTGTAGACTACGCCCCTATCTTTACCGCGCTCATAGGTGGGCCATACGATATAAATGCGGTGCTCGGCTGCGGCCTCCTGGATCCTCTCTGTGGCCTTGCCGGGGACGAAATCGACCAAATCCCACAGCTCTTCCTTCGAAAGCCCTGTATCGAAGCCCGTGGTCGCCGTCTCTGGAAAAACGACCAGCTCGGCGCCCACCTCGATGGCCTTGGGCAGAGCCTTTAAAGCCTTCTCTACGTTCGCGCCGACATCCCCGGGCACAGGAGCAAGCTGGACACCTGCCGCAATAAACTCTCTCATGAAACCCCCTCCAAACGCTTCTCCATCTGACAGAGGGGAGGGAACGCCCATCTCCTCCCCCTTTGTCTATCGCCTTATCTGTCCAAAAACGCTACCATCCTGCAGAAGGCAGCCTCCCCTCCCTCGAACTTCCACGGGAAGCAGCCGATGGTCAGCCTCTTGTTCTGGATCTCCGGCGCATCCATATCGTCTCCGCCGAGGTTTTCCGCGTGGATGCAATTGTGGCGGAACAGGGCGTTGTGGGTAAGCTGATAGTGATCCTCAGGGAACAGCTTTTCAACGCCTTCCTTGCCGCCGAACTTCTCTTCGCAGATCTTGCGAACCTTGTCGCATTGGCCGAACGTTCCCTTGCCCAAGAACCTCCCTATGGGCAAGTTCATCGGGTGATCAGTGGATACCGCATCTACGCACCATAGACGTATCTTCTTGTCCAGCAACCACTGCACCATGTCCGGATGCGCGCCCGGATGCCTCAAAATGTAACGCTCCTCATCCGGCTCGGCCCCATCGGGGGCGAACCTGTGCCAACCCGTGTTCAACACCAATATGTCCCCTTCTCGGACCTCCACGCGATCTTCGATCATCTTGGGCGTGTAGACATCCAAGTCGTCCAAGGCGTCTCGCAAGTCGACGATAACGCCGGGGCCATAGAGCCACTCCAAGGGGATTTTTTCAACCGTGATGCCGGCGGTGACGAAATGATGAGGAGCATCGAGGTGCGTTCCTATATGGTTAGAGGTCTGGATATACTGGGCATTTACGCCGTGCTCCGGTTTCCTCTTGAAGTACTTGGCCTCAAAAGGCGGGTAGAAGGGCCAAAACTGCGTGTCGATGCCCAACTTCTGGGAAAGGTCGTAGATCTTCTTCGCCATCTGTCATCAACCTCCTGTAATTTTATTTACCTGATTGCCTCTATTTAAGATTTGCCGCCTCCTCTTAGGCGACGCAGCTTCGAAAGCAACTCCGAGTTAACGGCCGGCGGCCTCCAATCCAATTGGACTACCGGCACTTCTTGGCTTTTTAAATCCTCATAAAACTGCTCGACGCCTATATTTATCACCTTAGGTCCATTTTTGAGCAGTTCGCTTACCGTCATCTCCCTCACCCCACGATATAACATGCCAGACGCGCAGCTTCGGCATTGCTGTCGCAAACCGTTACGCCCGCTTCCTCAAGTATCTTGCGCTGCTCGGTCGCGCCCTGAGGATCAGCATCGACACCGCAGACATAAGCCACGTAGGCTATGCGCCCGCCGGCCTTTTTGCGCGCCTTCTCGACCGCCTCCGCCATCTGACCCGCGGGGTTCGGATGACACCCGTAACCGAGGACGCAATCGAAGAGTATGACCCCCACATCGGGATCTTGCGATTCAGATAGAAGCCTCTCAGCCCTAAAGGTGCTATCCATCATAGGGTGAAGCCTGCCCTGGGTGAACTCGTCCTCTCCGTAATCCACCATCGTATGACCCCGGCTCTTGAGGCTATCGGCGAGCTTCATCTCGGACGCAAGCGGCGCATTGCTGTAAACCGAGCCTATCAAACCCGTGGCGATAAGTTGCGCCTCGTAGCAGAGGGTGCCGCCTGAGTAAAGCCCTCTGATGAAGCCCTTGCGCTTCATGGGTGCAGCCTTTTCTTTTAGTCTCTCATAGCTTTTAAAAAGCTCTTCTCTGGCCGACGAAGGGTCTTTGCCATTTGCCAACGCGGCAGCCACGGCCGCCGTTTCCTCGAGTTCCCTACAAAGGTAAAGGGGAGGTTTATCGCCCGAGGCCTTTCCGCCGATGAACCCCACCGCTGCCGGTTTCTTTCCGCCTTCGAGGATTCTCAATATCCTCTCTTCTACGCTCGGGGCTGGCGGCTTACCGATGAGCACTACGACCCGGATCTCCTCATCGCAAAGCAACGCCTCTGAACCCATCGAAAACGTGATGCCTCCTACCTCTTCCTTCACATCTCTGCCCCCGGTGCCGATGGCATGGAGCACGCCTACCCCCCTGCGCGCCAGTTGAACGTGCACCTCCTGCAGGCCGGTGCCGGCCGCTGCGACCAGCCCCACCGGGCCGGTGGGACAGGCGTTCGCAAAACCGAGGCCGACCCCTCGGATCACAGCGGTACCACAATCCGGGCCCATCACGAGAAGACCTTTCTCCTTGGCCTTGTTCTTCAGCGATATTTCTTTCTCTATGGGAACATTGTCCGAATAAAGCATCACGTGAAGCCCCGCGTCGAGGCACTTGTCGGCCTCGTCTCCGGCGTAGCGGCCCGCTATGGAAATGAGGGCCATATTGGCCTCCGGAAGCATAGAAAGGGCACCGTCTAAACTCTTAGGCCTATACTCACCTGGGGTGCTCTTGCGGCCCGGCGGGTTCTTCAGGAGCTCGCGCGCCCTTTCGATCGCCGCCTCTAAAACCGATCCATCGCCGCGGACGGCGATCAGAAGATCGCTTTGGCCAGCTTGAATGTCTGACACGCCAAATCCGGCAGCGGCCAAAATCTTCAGGTTGGCCTCAGTGGCCATGTTCAAAGACGCCTCTTCTATTCCCTCCATGCTTTGCAATTCCCTCGCCACGAGCATCAGCGTCACGCTATCGTAATACGCGCCTTTTTCGACGTGAATTCGCTGCAACAGCATCACCACCTCACAAATTAAGCCTCAAAACCTAAGGCCATGCCGGCGAGATACGCCCTACCGGATGTGTGCCCCATGGCCAGGCAAGAGGTCAAACTCTCTTCGAGCAAGGACACCCCCTCACCAGCCAAGGCATCGCAGAGATCTTTGATGCGCCTCCAAACCAAGCCGGCAAAGGCATCGCGGAGGATATCGAAAGAGAGCCATGTAGTAGTGTCCATTTTGGGAAAAATTTGAGCCGGCACCGTCTCGCCCCTCAACTTGGTCGCAGCCATATAACCGGCGAGGAGATCGTCGCCGGCAGGCGTCAAACCCGGACCCAAGCCCGCGACAGAAGAAAGGTCACCCTTTGCGAGCTCTTTCCCTACGACGTCGAGCGGGGGCTCCGCCAAGAAGTCGAGCCATTCAAACCAGAGAGGGCGCCATCGCTTCGACGGAGGGGTCTTGGGGATCTCTGGGTCGTAGCACACGGGTAACGCCTCTGCGAAAACCATCACCTCTTCACCCACATTCCAATCGGGGAGGCGCTTGGACAATATAGACCGAGGCCCCATATCCTCACCCTTGGTAACGACGCTGTACCGTCTCCCCGCTCTGCTTCGTAGATTTATCACGCTTTTATGGCGCTCTACAACGACGAGGCGAAGCGGCGCCATCCGCCAATCAGAGCTCCTTCCTATAAAACTCAAATCGCGCCCTCTTCCTTGAGCTTTTCAATCTCTTCACGTCCCATGCCCAACACCCCGCTGAGCACTTCCTCCGTGTGCTGGCCCAACAAGGGAGCTGGCCCCGCTATGGAAGCCGGCGTACCTGAAAGCTTTATCGGCACGCCGGGCAGCTTCAAAGCGCCGGCGACCGGATGAAGGACCTCGACAAGCATCTCTCGCGCGGCCACCTGCGGATCCTTAATTACCGAGGCTATGTCGTTTATCGGACCGCACGGGACTTTTGCCTCTTCCAGGAGTTTTAATAACTCAGTCGATGCCCTCTTGCGAGTGGCTTCGTTTATGAGGGGCTCCAACTCCGAGAAATTCTTGACGCGGTCCGCATTCGTGAGAAAGCGGGGGTCGTCCGCAAGGCGATCCAGCCCGACGATGCGACAAAAACGCCGCCACAGCTCGTCGTTGCCGCAGGCTATGTTTATAAATCCATCAGCGGTCTCGACGGAGCAGAAAGGCGCTATCGAAGGGTGACGGTTGCCTATGGGCTTGGGGACGTTGCCTGTGGCCAAATACCGCGATACGGCATTCTCCAGCACCGCTACCATGGCATCGAGCATGGCCACGTCAATCCACTGCCCGCGGCCGGTGAGTTCTCTATTGTGGAGGGCGGAGAGTATGCCTATGGCCGCGAACAGGCCGGCAAAGATGTCGGCGATCGAGCTCCCCACCTTGGTCGGGTGATGCTCATCGGGGCCGGTTATGCTCATGATGCCGCCCATGCCCTGGATGATGAGGTCGTAGGCGGGGCGCTCGCTATAGGGGCCGGTATATCCGAAGCCCGAGATCGAGGCATAAACCAGGCGCGGGTTTATCTCCTTCAGCACTTCGTAACCGAGGCCTAAGTTGTCCATAACCCCTGGTTTGAAGTTCTCTACTAAGACGTCAGATCTCTTTGCGAGCTCTACGGCGATCTCTTTGCCCTTCGGGTGCTTTAAGTCCAACGTTATGCTTTTCTTGCCGCGGTTGATGCTCATAAAATAGGCGCTTTCGCTCTTAACGAAAGGGGTATACGTGCGGGAATCGTCGCCACCGCCGGGCCTCTCTACCTTTATGACCGTAGCTCCGAGGTCACAAAGCATCATAGTACAAAAAGGGCCCGCCAGCACTCGGCTGAAGTCCAATACCACTAAATCCTCCAACGTTTTGGCCATCTCCGATGCCTCCTACGCGCTTTAGATTTGGATATAAAAATTGTACTACAGTTCCGCGAGGGCCTCAGGAAGAAACGCTATGTTATGATATGCTGACATAATTCGCAAGCCAAAGAGAGCAAAAACGCTTTCGCCTATAACGAGCGCGACATTTGACATATCAATCTCTAAACCATAAGATAAAGGCTGAGCTATTTACTATGATATGCATAGGGACCATGAGTGTAAATGGCAATGAGTGACACATTTTACCTTCTTGCCGGTGATCTATATACACAGACCGCAAAGGCGTGACCTCGGAGGGCGAAAATGAAAGTAGCGGACCTTTTCAAGAGAGACTTCTTCCAGGACTTCAAGTTGGCAGCCGGAAGTGAAGGATTGAACAAAGAAATCACAGCCGTCAGCGTGCTGGATACGCCAGACGGCTACCGCTGGATGCGCGGAGGCGAACTGCTTTTGAGCAGCGGTTTCGTCTTTCAGCAGGAGCCCAAGGCTTTCCTAAACTTCCTATCCGACGTCTCGAGCAAAGAGATCGCGGCTTTAGGAATCAAACTGGACCGCTTTTTGCCGCAGCTGCCGCAAGAGGCGATCGATAAGGCCGACGAATTTGGCCTTCCGCTGATCGAGATCCCCGTATCGTATAGATGGTCGGACGTAATCGACGTAGTCTGCCGCCAGCTCATCCAGGAAGGACAACGAAGGCATACGGAACAGGACGAAAACATGAGCGAAGTGCTATTGGCCGGCAAATTGGCCGATACCTACAAGTTGCTCTTATCACTTGCCGCCGAGGTACAGCGTAAAATATTCGCGAGATCGCCTCAGTTGGGCTTATATCACATCTTTCACCCAAACGGCAGCATCGAAGAGGTGAACGAGAAGACAGAAGATGCAGCGGCTCTTCTGCAAGGAGAAAAAGGCGATGCTCAAGTGTCGCAAAGAGGGCCCTTGTCCGTAGGGTTGAGACTGATCAAAAATTCTCCGCCTAGGTGGATGGCAACATATAGCATCCCTCACGAGACACCTATGGAGTTGGGAGTGGTATTGGCACCAAGCGAGCGGTCACCCTCAAAACACCAAGATAAGCTGATGATCAGGGCCATAAGCCTTTTGCGAGTTCTTGCGCTGGAGGCCGTCTACGCATCGAACAAGGACGTGGCGAGACGGGAACGCTTCTTGGAAAACTTGTGCTTGGGATTTTACAACAATTCCGCTATCATAAACGAACGGGCCCAACAGTTGGGCTTAAAGCTGTCGTTTCCTTCGTCGGTCATATTGGGAGTGCCCACCTCAGGAGATGACATCCATCGCTGGACGCCTCCGTTTAAGCTCGCGTACCGCATGGGAAACTCCTGGGTGATCATCGCGGATGTAAGGGAATACAAAAAAGAGGAGCTTCAGGCGCTGGCAGAAACCAAGGGCCTATGGTTTCTGATAGGGACACAAGCCTCTGGACCGCTGGAGATTTATCGCTCATATCAGGAGGTCAAGGGAGCTTTGGATTGGGTGAGGAATTTCGATGCGCCTGCAGGCGTCTACCACTTTTACGAACTCGCCCTTTACGCTTTACTTTCAAACCTGGGCAAGCTCCCAGAGGCGGAATCCCTGTGGGAGCGCTACTGGAAGCCTCTTTTGGAATCCAAGCCGGGCCGACATGCGATCAGCGCCCTGCAGTTGGCCTGCTCTTTGATCCAGTGCGACTTCAACGCAAAACGAGCAGCTGAGGTCCTGCACCTTCATTATAATACGATACGCAATTACTTAAATGATCTGGAAAACTTACTGCATATAGACCTTAAAAATAGCCACCACCGTTTGGCTTTGACGCTATCCTACTTCGTAAATCGTTCCCGTGAAAATCATTATAATAACTTCAGGGGGTGAAAGCCTTGCAACAGGAGGCAAGCCGGTGCGCTGAGATGATCAAAAAGGCCAATGCCATAGCTCTTCTCTCCGGTGCCGGCATGTCCACGAACGCCGGGATCCCCGATTTCCGAGGACCTCAAGGGCTTTACAAAAGGGCAGGTATACCGGACCCAGAGAGGATCTTTGATATAGAGTATTTCTATCGGGATCCCTCTTTGTTTTACTCATTTCACCGCGAGCTTTTGAAGGCGCTCGATGCCGCGAAGCCCACCTTTGCTCATTTTTTCTTCACCGCCTTAGAAAAGAAGGGCAAACTGTTGGGCATAGTAACCCAAAACATCGATGCGCTGCACCAGAGGGCCGGCTCACGCAAGGTATATGAGATTCACGGTGGCATTTGGGAAAGCCATTGCACGAAATGTGGCAAGGCTTTCGACTACGAGACGAGCAAGAGGATGACATTCGAAGAGGAGATCCCGAGGTGCGACAATTGCGGTGGGGTCATAAAGCCCGACATCGTCTTCTTCGGTGAACCCGTAAAACACATAGACGAGTGCTTCGATTTGGCCAGAAAGGCTGACCTCTTTTTCGTCGTAGGTTCATCGCTCGTGGTGACACCGGCAGCGATGATACCATCTGCCACATCGGGCGAGATCGTGGTGGTCAACAAGGGAGAGGTCTCGGAGTTTTACCTCCCCTCAAGCCGAGTCACGCTGAGGGTGGATGCCGACATAGACGAGTTCTTTCGATCTGTGAACGAGGAGTTGAAGCTTTTATGAAAAAGGCAAAACTGCTCGGCGCACTCTCGGCCCTGCTTTTGCTATATACATCCGAAGCCTGGGCTTCTCAATGGGCAATCGGCGTCTTGGTGCCGAAAGCTGAGAATCAGTCGGGCTTTCCCGTATGGAGAAACCGCTTTGACCCATCGGATCCCTTGCCCACCGAAACGGCCGAAACCTTCGCAACCCTATTGAGGCGCTTCCCTTCTCTTGAGGTATATTCCCCCGAGAGCAAGACCACTTCCGACGAAGTCGACTTGACAGCAGAGCTCACCCTTCACGAGCTAAGGCGTATTAAAAGCGATGTCTTGGGGAGCCAAATGAAGGGAAGGGCCCTCGTTCGATTGGTAGCCTACGACGGCCGCGGAAATTTCCTATTCTCCCGCGTCGCAGAAAGGCAAATTGATAGGTGGACCCCTGAATTCAAGGCAGAACCGCAGGGGCATTTCACTTGGGATGAGTTCGAGAGATCCCCCTATTGGGCCGCCTGTAAAGTAACGATAGAGGAGCTGTGCGATCTCTTTTTAAACGGAGCTTCCGAGATGCTCGAGCTCGAAGGGCGCATCGTAAGGATCATGCCCCAAGAATCTGGAAGAGGCGATAGATACCTCGTGAATATAGGCATGGCAAAGGGATTAAGGGAAAAAGACAAACTCGACGCATATCGCGTGCAGGAGATCTACGCAAAAGAGGGCACGACGGTTAAAATACCCAGCCGCATCGCCGTCGTCGAGGTAGTATCCCTCTCCGAGGATTGGGCCATAGTCGAGGCGGTCTCTGTAGCAGATGGCGAGAGTTTAGCAGTAAGCGACATCGTCCGCCCGCGGCTGCGCTAACCGATTTTAGGAGGAAAGATTATGACAGAGATAGAGAAGCTGCGAAGAGAGATAGACTCGATCGACGAGGAGATAGCAAAATCCTTGAGGCGGCGCATCGAAGTTGCGCAGGCTATGGGGAGGATGAAAGAGGGAGCCATATACGATCCCGTGCGCGAATTCGCCCTGATGGAGCGCCTGCGCAACCTTTGCCCGGATATAGACGCGAAGGCGCTGGACGCCATATACAGAGAGGTGATCTCTCTGTGCAGGGCGGTCCAAAGGCAGCTCAGGGCAGCGTGCATGGGGCCCGCCGGTTCTTTCTCTCAAGAGGCCACGGTCAAGGCATTGGGTTCTCATGTAGATGTAGTCTTCGTCGATGGCCCACAGGGCGTCTTCGATGCCATTGTAAGAGAGAGAGCGGATTTAGGGGTCGTGCCTGTCGAAAATACGACAGAAGGCACAGTGTACGCCTCGCTCGACGCATTCTCGACCGCCCCCCAAGACATACGCATATTGAGCGAGGTCAGG
>LGFQ01000026.1 GCA_001508935.1 Synergistales bacterium 54_24 | reverse complement strand
TGGGCCAAAGACAATCTCTTGGCCGAAGGCTATGATGCTTTCAAAATATGGGTCACAGGCAATACAGTCATAGATGCCCTTCTTTGGGGTATTGAAAGGGTGAAAAGTCCAAGTCTCCCTGAACTTAAGCAAATACCGGAGTCAGATCGAATCTTGCTCCTCACCGCTCACAGGCGCGAATCGTGGGGAGAACCGCTTTATGCAATATGCCGGGCGCTGAGACAAATTCTCGCGGAAGAAAGCGGATTGTGGGCAGTGATTCCAGTTCATAAAAATCCCGCTGTCAGAGAGATTATGGCAAAGGAGCTTTATGGGATATCCAAGGTTATCTTATGCGAGCCTTTGGATTATCCGGACTTTATATGGGCCATGAAGCGCAGCACGCTGATCTTGAGCGACAGTGGAGGCATTCAAGAGGAGGCCACAGCCATTAAAAAGCCTGTCCTCGTCCTCCGCGAAGTCACAGAACGTCCTGAAGCTTTAAACAGCGGCACAGCCATCCTGGTGGGTCACGATACCGAAAAAATTGTGGAAGAGAGCTTGCGTCTACTGCGTTCAAATGAGGCGTACGAAGAGCTCGTCGAGCGCTCTGGCTATCCTTTTGGCACGGGAGATGCCGCAAAAAAGATCGTGGCCGCCATAAAAGAAGCCGCACAAAAAGGATATCTTCGTGATGTTTTGGGAGGAGGGATTAAGTGAGTCAGGTTCTCTGCATCCGAGGCGGTTGTCCCTTGAGGGGCAGCATTGTGGCTCAAGGTTCCAAGAATGCCACACTACCGATTATGGCGGCAGCTCTCTTGCTCAAAGGCGGAAAACTCAGACTGAAGCGGGTGCCTAATTTGCTCGACATCGCAACTATGGCAGACCTATTGAAGTATCTCGGCGCTCGTGTGGATTTCGATAACCACGAGATGTCGATAGAGGTTCCGGAGGAGATATCTTGGGAAACGCCTCCGTCTTTGGTGCGTAAGATGCGGGCCTCGTCTTTGGTATTGGGGCCGTTGCTTTCCAGGTGCGGGAAGGCTGTCCTTCCCTTGCCTGGAGGATGCGCTATAGGCAGTCGCCCCATAGATCTACACTTAAAGGGCCTTTCAAAAATGGGCGCGTCCATCGAAGTGGCTCACGGAGCGGTTACAGCTGAAGCCAGTGAACTTCGGGGCACTAGGATATATCTTGACTTTCCTTCAGTAGGAGCTACGGAGAACGCACTGATGGCAGCCGTATTTGCGAAAGGGGAAACGCTCATAGAAAATGCTGCTCGGGAACCGGAAATTGCCAACTTGGCCCAAGCCTTGAGGGAGATGGGAGCCGATATAAGCGGTGAAGGCACAGGTATAATACGCATTCGAGGCGTGGATGCGCTACGCGATGCCGAAGTTGAGATAATTCCCGATCGTATAGAGGCTTCTACCTATCTCCTAGCCGGGGTCATCACGGGCGGCGAGGTGACAGTGAGGGGCGTCATCTTGGAGCATTTAGATGCCCTGTTGGCCAAGCTTGAAGAGGCCGGCGCCACGGTTGTGAGAAACGAAGCGGAAGTGAAGGCTTGTGCTAAGAATAGGCTTCATAGTATCAATGTAAAGACGCTCCCATATCCCGGCTTCCCCACAGATCTGCAACCCCAAATGATGGCCGTGCTCTCTCTGGCCTCGGGGACCAGCGTGATACGCGAGGAAATCTTTGAAGCGAGGTTTCTCCACGTGGGCGACCTTAAACGAATGGGTGCGGCCATAGAGGTCCAGGGCAATATGGCGATAGTAAAGGGGTGCCCTGAACTTATGGGTTGCGATGTCAAGGCTACGGACTTGAGGGCAGGTGCTGCTCTGATATTGGCTGGCCTGGCCGCCAAAGGCGAGACGAGGGTGCACGCACTTCAACATATTTGGAGAGGCTACGAGCAGATAGAGGAGAAGATTGCCTCTTTGGGGGCCTCTTTAAACCTCGCTGAGATGGCTGAGGAGGAGGTCAAATGGTGACGTTTTTGACGAGAGTCCGAGGAGGAAGAAGCCGATGCCTTGGTTAAAAGAGTTGACCAGAAAAGCTCTAAAGGATCTCGAACCATATAAACCTGGAAAACCCATCGAGGAATTAAAACGGGAACTGGGGCTCAAAGAAGCGATAAAGCTTTGCTCCAATGAGAATCCATGGCCTTTGCCCAATTCAGTGATAGAAGCTGCGAATAGCGCCATAAAGGAGATCAATCGTTATCCTGACCCGGAAGCATACCGTTTAAGGAGAGCAATTGCGAAAAAATGGGGCGTCTCGCCTGCCGAAGTGATTGTAGGGGGTGGCACGGAGGGGATCCTTTACACCCTCTTTCAAGCCATCCTCGAGGACGGAGAAGAAGTGGTATTCCCATTTCCCACCTATCCTCTTTACGGAGTGGCCGCCCTTGCAGCCGGGGGGCGTTGTGTCAAAGTCCCCTTCGAAGAAGGCTTCGCCTTCCCGATGGAAGCCCTTAAGGCCGCTTGTACAGATAAGACAAAGGCTATGGTGCTGTGCAATCCGAACAACCCAACTGGGAATTTCATATCTCGCCACGACCTATTAGACCTGGCCGCGTATTTGGAATCACAGCGGGTTTTGCTGATAGTGGATGAGGCTTATGCCGACTTCGTCGATGACCCATCTTATTTGGCGGGCCTTGATTTATTCAGAGAAATAGGCAAAGTGGTCATCATAAGGACATTCTCCAAAGCTTATGGTTTGGCTGCGCTGCGCGTAGCCTTTGCTATCGCGCCAACACCTGTGGTAGATTCGTATGTCAAAGTGAGAAGCGTGTTTGAGGTGAACACTATAGCTCAACGCGCAGCGTTAGCGGCGTTAGCAGAAGATAAATATATTGAAGAAGTGAGGGAGAAAGTTATAGAAGAACGAGGGAGGCTCTTCAGCGCCCTCTCTGATATAGGCTTACATGTCATAAATACGACTACTAACTTCCTCTTGATTCTTCATCCTGCTTCAGATGAGATCTATGATGAATTACTGAAAGAAGGGATAATAGTACGACCGGGTAAAGATCTGGGACTTCCCAACTCCCTTCGAGTTAGCATTGGCATACCTGAGGAAAACGAGCAATTCATCATTGCGCTCAAAAAGGTGCTGAAACGCGTTGAGAGACGGTAAAGATTCTGTCCTCATCGACGTTTACGTCATAGCGTTCATCGGCCCAGCCGGCACTGGCAAGAGTCAGAGAGCTCAATACGTGGCTTACAAGCGAGGCGTCGATCTGATAATAGACGACGGCCTTGTCGTGAAAAAGGGACAAATGTTATGCGGCAAAAGCGCGAAGGCCGAGCGTAACTTGGTGAGCGCCATCCGACGAGCCCTTTTTGAATTTCCGGACCATCGCAGAGAGGTAAGGGATTTCTTAGAACGAACCAAGCCCGGCTCAGTGCTTATTATAGCTACATCTGAGGGAATGGCGCGCACTATCGCCAAAAACTTGGTGCTTCCAGAGCCAAAAGAGTTTATCCGCATAGAAGACGTCGCTACGCCTGAGGAGATCAATCAAGCGAGAGAAGAACGACTGCGGGCGAAAAGGCATGTGATACCAATCTCTCACGCTCATGTTCGCAAGAATTTCGCTGGCAAACTCGTAAGTCACCTCAAGGCCTTACTCAGTTCACCTGATAATTTATTAGAAGAAGAGAGAACGGTCGTCAATCCTCCCTTCAGCTTTTACGGTCAACTTCAGATAGATCCTAGCGTAGTTGAACAATTGGCTGTTTATTTTGCAAAGCGCACTGCTCAGGTGAAAAAAATAGAAGAGGTGAAGGCCAAACCCGAGGAGGATGGCGTGGCCTTGAGTATCGGCGTAGTCCTGGACAAAGGCCCTTCGTCTTTTTTAGCAGTTGGACAACAATTAAAACAACGTATTGCCTCAGCGGTAGGATATTTTACCGGCTTAGAAATAAAACGGGTCGACATACTTATTCGGCGAGGCGATAAAAATGAGGCATGAGGATTTAATATACGCTCCAAGCACCGAAGAGAGAAGGACCAAGAGGCTTCAGGCGTGGGAAACCTTGATCGAGGCGGTCAGGGAATGTCGAAAGTGCCCTTTATGCAACTCCAGGACACAAAGCGTCTTCGGCGACGGGCCGATCGATACCGATTTGATGTTTATAGGGGAAGCGCCGGGTGCAGATGAAGATGCGCAAGGTAAACCCTTCGTGGGCAGGGCAGGACAATTGCTCAACAGGATTTTAGAGGCTGCTGGCATTGCACGGGAAAGCATCTTTATAACGAATGTGGTAAAGTGCCGCCCGCCTAACAATCGCGTCCCTGCTGTGGAGGAGATGATGCGCTGCGATCCATACCTTCAGTCGCAGATATCTCTCATACAGCCGAAGATAATAGTCTGCCTCGGCAGCACTCCCGTCAAATGGATATTGAAGACCACAGAAGGGATAACGAATTTAAGGGGGCGTTGGTTCGACTGGAAGGGGATAAAAGTCATACCGATGTTTCATCCCAGCTATCTCTTGAGGAACCCCTCGAGCAAAATCGGTAGCCCGAAGCACTTGACATGGCTCGATATACAAAAAGTGAAGGAGGAGTGGGAGAAAATGAGAACAAGATCTCCCGAAAGCGATGCCGGCAGAAACTGATGCCACTAACTGGCTACCATCTCACGTTGCCATAATTATGGATGGAAATGGGAGATGGGCCCTCAAGCGCGGTCTGCCGCGCATAATGGGGCATTACGCAGGCGTGAGAGCTGTCGAGAGGACAGTGCGCGCAGCTGCGGATATTGGGATACCCCATCTTTCTCTCTATGCATTTTCTACAGAGAACTGGCGAAGGCCTCTTTCGGAAGTGAAAGGCCTGATGAACTTGTTTCGCTATTATATAAGGAAAAAGATCAAAGAATTATGCAATGAAGGCGTGCGCCTGCGATTTGCCGGGCGCACATGGGAGCTCTCCGAGGATATCCGCAAAATCATCGAGGAAGCGGAGAATACAACTGCTCATGGAGGCAGACTCGACCTCGTCTTATGCTTTAATTACGGGGGTAGACAAGAGCTCCTCGATGCCATAAACAGCATCGTCGAAGAGGATGGAAGGGAAGGGGCAGTGACCGAAGAGGCGATACGCAGACATCTTTACCTGCCCGATCTGCCAGACCCGGACTTGATTATCAGGACAAGCGGCGAACATCGCCTCAGCAACTTTTGGCTTTGGCAAAGCTCCTATTCGGAGCTATACTTTACATCTACCCTTTGGCCCGACTTTGGGAAAGAAGAGTTGGATTTAGCTTTAGAAGACTATGCTAAAAGGGAGAGGCGTTTCGGTGCGGTATAAATTAGACGACGAACTTTTAAAGCGCACGGTAAGCGGCTTAGTGTTGACTGTCGCTTTTTTAAGCGGCATTTACGTAGGAGGAATTTATTGGCAGCTTTTGTGTTCAGCGGCTGCACTCTTATCCCTGCGGGAATATTACGGGATGCTCTCTATTCATTTTCATGTATCTAAAGGCATCGGGTTCGGAGCTGCAATAGCGATCCTCAGCGCTACATGGTGCAGCACTCGAGCAGAAATATATCTGGTGATCTTGGTCGTTTCTACGTTCGCCGTCTTTATATGTGAGATAATTCGTCGAGAGTTGAAAGGGTACAGTACGGCTTTACACAATGTAGGAGGAACGACAAGCGGTCTCCTTTATGTAGTCCTCCCCTGGTCTTTCATCATCCAGCTGAGGTTTAATCCGCTCGGCCCGATCTTGCTGCTCGCGCTATTTGCGTGCACGTGGAGCTGCGACGTGGTGGCCTTTTTCGCTGGAAAAAGATGGGGGAGAGCGTCTCTTTCGCCAGCCGTGAGTCCCAAAAAGACATGGGAAGGTTTCTTCAGCGGCTTACTTGCGAGCATTCTCTGCGCCACTTTTATCGCTTACGCCTTGGCCTTGCCTCCCTTTCCTTTGGTGCTTATGGGAATCTTAGTGGGAATAGCTGGCCAGTTGGGCGATTTGAGTGAGTCGCTTCTCAAAAGGGAGACGGGGGTCAAAGACAGCGGTCATCTCATACCTGGCCACGGAGGATTACTCGATCGCTTTGACAGTATAATCTTAAGCGGCACGCTTTTCTACTTGTTATTCGAGCTCTTGCTTTGATTACAAATCAGCTACCAGTTCTTAACATAGCTTGATAGCTTGTAAAATAAGAGGTGATTTTTCAGCGTGTTGATGTCAATTGTGGCATTCCTAATAGTGATAGGCATAAGCGTAATTCTGCACGAGATGGGCCATTTTTTGGCAGCCCGGAAGTGTGACGTTCAAGTTCATGAATTTGCCTTCGGAATGGGTCCTGCCTTGTATAAGCGTCGCAAAGGGGAGACCATATGGTCGTTCAGAATCTTCCCCATAGGTGGGTTCGTCCGCTTAGCAGGCATGGGAGAAACGCAAGAAGGCGAGATAGACGATCCACAGCGCAGTTTCTACCAAAAGAGCGCTGGAGCTCGCGCCCTTTTATTGGCCAGTGGGCCGTTTGTCAATGTGCTGCTGGCATTCCTCTTATCCTCTCTTTTTCTCTGCGCTCACGGGGTCTTAGACCTGAGCCACCCGACAGTTGGCGAGGTTATGGCCGGCTTCCCTGCCGAGGAAATCGGCCTGCGGCCTGGAGACACAGTAGTCCAAGTCGGTGAAGTGGAAGTTAAAACGTGGGTAGAGATGTCTCAAGCTCTTCGGGAAAAGGCAAAAGAAGATGAAAGGATCGACTTGGTGATTCAGAGGGGCGGAGAAAGGATTCAATTCAGTGATGTAGAGCTTCTCCTCGATCCACAATACGGCATTCTTCTACTCGGTATACGCCCTGCCATGATTAAATACCCGCCTCATCGCGCACTCACTGGGGCATTCACCTATCTCTGGCAGATGAGCAAACAGATGGCGACAGCTATTATGGGTTGGATTTCTGGGCGCCAGAAAGTCGAGGTGGCCGGTCCATTGGGCATCGCTGCGATGGCCGGAGAGGCCGTTAAAGAGGGATGGTGGAGCTTCATCTCGTTTTTAGCCGTGATCAACCTAAATCTCGGCATTTTAAATTTAGTGCCCTTCCCCGCCCTTGACGGAGGAAGGTTGCTCTTCGTGCTGGTCGAAATGACAAGCAGAAAGAAAGTATCAGAACGCCTGGAGAATTATATCCATATGGTAGGCTTCGCTGTGTTAATAGGTTTAATATTGCTCGTGACATGGCAAGACGTCATGCGCTTACTCAAATAGAGGTGTTGAGAAAAATGAAAAAGTGCGTCGTTGTAGGGAGCCTTGCCATAGGTGGCAGAGCTCCTATAAGGGTGGAAAGCATGCTCAAGACTCCATTGAGCGAAAGCGATTCACTTTTTAAAGAGATGGATAAGCTCGTCGACGCGGGGTGCGAGCTTGTGAGGGTTGCCTTCCCAGATGTCTCCCTCAAGGAAAACCTTGCCGAACTCGTATCCCGTTCTCGAATCCCAGTCATGGCCGATATTCACTTTGACCATCGTTTGGCTATCGCCGCTATGGAGGCAGGGTGTGCGGCGATACGCACAAACCCCGGAAATATGGATAGCAGGCATATCGGGGCAGTGGTAGAGATAGCGAAAGAGCGAGGGAGCACGATAAGGATAGGTTCAAATAGCGGCTCCGTTAACAGAAAACAAACGGAGGAGGCAAAGGGAGACAAAGCCAAGGCCCTTTTTTTGGCCGTCAAGGAGCAAGCCGATCTGCTTTTGGGTTTGAGCTTTGATAAAATCATCCTCTCCGCGAAGTCCACATCAGTCCCAATTACAGTCAGAGCCAATACACTGCTGGCTCAGGCCTATCCCAACCTCCCTTTTCACGTGGGCATTACAGAGGCAGGGCCCGGAATAGAAGGGATCGTTAAGGGCGCAGTAGGCCTTTCCCTCCTGTTGAGCCAGGGCATCGGAGACACAATTAGAGTGAGCTTGACCGGGCCATCCGTCGAAGAGGTGCGCGTGGGGTATGCCATATTGAGCGCTTTAGAAGTGCGCCATAAGGGAGTGCAGATCATATCTTGTCCGCTGTGCGGCAGGCGGCGTGTAGACGTCACATCCCTCCTGTCCGTAATAAAGCCACACCTCGAAGGATTGCCGGATGGATTGAAGGTGGCAGTCATGGGGTGCGAGGTTAACGGCCCGCGCGAGGCTCAGGAGGCGGATTTGGGTTTTGCTGGCTCTCCTCATGGGGTTGTAGCCTTTTCGGCCGGTAGAGTCGAGGCGCATATTTCAGCGGATAAGATTGACGAGGAGTTGCCCAAAATAGTGGAAGAATGGAAGCGAAGACGAGGGATGAGTGATCAGTGATGAGTGATGTATTTACGGATTACGGGTAACGAATCACGCATCACTGGGAGATGTGCATTCATCGCTTCGCTGTATAAGGCGCAACCGATCATCGGTTACTCATTAAAGCCCACAAAAACAAAGAACAGAGCCGAGTGATTATTGACGGCGCATCTGTAGAAGCTATAATGAACCCGCTCGACGATCTTTGAATTTACAACCAGAGGAGGGTGTTGTGTTTAATGCTCCCACTGCCAACGTTATATATGCTTGTAGTGGGCAAAGGCGAAGGCAAAAAGAAGCTTACCGCTTTTGACGTTGCGCTATTGGACGCAGGTATAGGCAATATGAACCTGCTGAGGGTAAGCAGTGTCTTGCCACCTGGCTGCACGCTGGCAAGCCGCCTCGATATCCCTGCCGGTTCTCTCTTGCCAGTGGCGTATGGCTCCATCACGAGCGACGTGCCAGGAGAGAGGATCGCGGCGGCCATCGGCGTGGGTGTCCCAGAAGACCCGGCGCTATCCGGTATGATTATGGAATTCTCCGCCTTCACTTCAGCTGATGAGGCTTCCCTGAGGGTCGAAGAGATGGTAAGAGAGGCGTTTGCCTTTCGCGGTTACCCCTTGAAAGAAGTCAAAGTTAAGGCTATTGAGCACGTGGTGGACGAATGCGGAGCCGTCATAGCGGCGTGTCCATTATTTTACGAGCGGGAGCGTTGATGTTATGCAACCGATGGACAGACGAAGCCCAGATCTGTGGTATACGGAGTATCAAAAACCAGACATGCGTTTAGGCCTCCGTATAAAGGAGATATTGGTCAACAAACAAACCCAGTATCAGCATATCCTGGTGGTAGAAACGGCGGAATACGGAAGACTTTTAGCCCTGGACGGAGCTATTCAGCTCACAGAGAAGGATGAATTCACCTACCACGAGATGATAACCCATGTGGCCATGTGCGCTCATCCTGCCCCCAAGAGGGTATTAGTGGTGGGCGGTGGGGATGGCGGCGTCGTGCGCGAGGTCATCAAACACGACTCGGTGGAGCGGGTAACGTTGGTGGATATAGATGAAGCTGTCATAGAGACATCGCGCGCGTACTTTCCTTCTGTAAGCTGTGCCTTAGACCATCCCAAGGTTGAGATAGCGACCATGGACGCCCTGGTCTATGTGAAGGAGCACGTAGATGAATTCAACGTCATCGTCGTCGACAGCACCGATCCCGTTGATTTTGCTGCCGGGCTATACGAGAGATCCTTTTTTGTCACCGCCGCCAGCGCACTCAAAGGTGACGGAATGATAGTAGCTCAGACCGAATCTCCCTTCGCCGAGCCAGAGATCGTCTCCTCTACGTTTTCCGCCCTCAGCGAAGCCTTCCCTATATCATTTCTGTATTGGGGAGCTGTCCCTACATATCCCACTGGACTGTGGACCTATGCCATAGGTTCGAAGCTCTACGATCCCAGAGAGACGAGGAATCCTGCACCGCTCGATGTGCGCTACTATACTAAGGAGCTGCACCGCTCTGCCTTTATCCTGCCCAAGTTCTTGAAAAATTTAATTGGAGGAGATGCTCAAGTGCAGACAAAGCAAAAGGCATGTCGCGCTATATAGGAAGCAACCGCAATTTATCTCGGGCGCAGTGGGTTATCGTAGGCGCACCTATGGATGCTACGGCTTCGCGCATCGGCGGGAGTCGACTTGGACCTGAAGCGATAAGGTCAGAATCACTACATCTTGAGTCGTTCAGCCTTTATCACCTCAAAGATGTCGCTGACGTCCCTTTTTGCGATGTGGGCGATCTCGCTTTGTCGCCAGGAGATGTAGACCGAGCCATGGGCATTATAGAGGCCACGAGCCGCAAATTCATCGAGCGAAAAAAGAAGGTCCTGCTGCTCGGAGGCGATCATCTTGTATCTTACGGTGCCATAAAGGCGGCGTCTTGCGCCTGGCCTCACCTACGAGTGGTTCATTTGGACGCTCATGCTGACTTGAGAGATTGTTGGATGGGAAGCCGCTTCAGTCACGCTACTGTGATGAGGCGAGCAGCAGAGGATTGTCTTGAGGAGACGAAGAGGCTTTATCAGTTTGGAATCCGCTCATGTTCAGCCGAAGAATACGACTGGGGCATGAATCACACCCATCTCTTTCCCTTCAATCTGACGAAAATTGAAGACTGCTTGGATGAACTCAGCAGCGTTCCAGTATACGTTTCTATAGACATAGACGTGGTGGATCCTTCTGCCGCTCCGGGGACAGGCACACCAGAACCTGGGGGCGTAACTCCAGATGAACTCCTCAGGGCGCTTGAAACGATGAAAGACTTAGATGTGGTAGGAATTGACATAGTGGAGGTGTCGCCACCTCAAGATATAAATGGCATCACCGCCGCGCTGGCCGCTAAAGTAATCAGAGAGGCGCTCATCCTGTGGGGTTGACGAGAAGCGCAAAAAGCGATGGGAGGGAGCGAAATGGCAAAAAATCTGAAAGGCAGACATATGTTGACGCTGAGGGATTATTCCTCAGACGAGATTCACTTTATCCTCAATCTATCCGAAAGCCTTAAATCTAAGAGAAGGTCCGGCATCGGGGGCAATTTGCTGGCCGGAAAGAACGTAGCACTCATATTTGAAAAGCCTTCTACGCGGACGAGGTGCGCATTCACGGTCGCCTGTCTTGAGGAAGGCGGGCATGCCGAACACCTCGGCAAAGACGACATCCACTTGGGCCACAAAGAAGACGTCAAAGATACCGCTCGAGTATTGGGAAGGATGTTCGATGGCATCCAGTTCAGAGGATTCAAACAGGCCACATTAGAAGAGCTAGCCGCCTATGCTGGAGTGCCCGTGTGGAATGGCCTCACTGATGAATACCACCCGACCCAGGCCTTAGCCGATCTCCTGACGCTAAAGGAAAACTTCGGCAGCCTCTGTGGTCTCAAGCTCGCGTATGTGGGCGATGGGCGCAACAACGTGGCTAAATCGCTGATGATAGGGGCATCGAAGGTGGGCATAAACTACGTCATCGCTTCGCCTAGCTCCCTTTTCCCGCCTGAAGAACTTGTCCTTGAGTGTCGCACCAATGCCGAAATAAGCGGCGGGTTAGTTGAAATAACGGAAGACCCTAAAGAAGCAGTCAAAGGAGCTCACGCCATTTATACAGACGTATGGGCATCCATGGGCGAGGAGGATAAACTCAAGGATAGAATAGCCCTCTTGCGCCCATATCAGGTAAACTCGGAACTCATGTCCGCTACCGGCTTGAGGGAGTCGATCTTCCTTCACTGCCTGCCAGCCGTCAAAGGCAACGAGGTGACCGAGGAGGTCTTCGAATCGACTCAGTCTAAAGTATTCGATGAGGCAGAGAATCGGCTGCACACGATAAAGGCCGTGATGGCGGCCACTATCGGCAATGTATGAAGTGAGGCAAGAGGTAAAGAGGTAAAATGGATAGAGAGATCAGACGTTTTCGCTGTGCAAGTTGTGGGGAGGAGTTCGCAGCAGAAGGCGAATCGGTCAAGTGTCCCCACTGCCGAGGCAAAGCGCTCATTTTGATCGAGGGTTCATCGTTTCGCAAGGGCAGCTGCCTTCCTTCAGGTTCGACCTGAGGTATATAAATGGCGACGGTCTGTCGTCCTCTATAGCGGCGAAGTTATCACTGGATGTGTTTCTTCTATGCCTTTGAGGGAAGAAAGAGTTGTGATGAACTGTCTCATCTCTTCAACTTCCCCGCGCAGGACGATCACTTCGAGGCAACGTCGGGGGTCTATGTGCACATGCGTCGTGCAGATTATGACGCGACTGAAGTGGTGTTGAAGTTCGGTGAGAGAGCTAACGGCATCGTTACGGTGGTGGTCGTATATTATCGTGACAGTGCCGAAGACTTCACCGCTCCTTTCCTCCCACTGAGATTGGGCGATGAAGCTGCGCATGACCTGGCGTACTGCCTCGGAGCGATTGTGCATGCCTGACCTCGAAAGCCAGCGATCGAATTCCTCAAGCAGCTGCTCTGGGACCGACACGCTGAAGCGTACCAACCCTTCCATGACGAGACCTCCTTGCGCGCTTGCGCGATATATGAACTCAAAGGGCATTTTACCCCAAAGGGGGGATAATGAGCAGAATGAAAGAGCTTTTGGTGAGTTTGGCGCGACCAGGCGAACCTTGGAATGCGAAAAGCCTTGAAGCAGCTCTTGACACAACTCCTGCCGCTGGCATAGTCGTATTGCCCTTTGTCGTTTCCCTTGAGACGCAGGCAAAAGGCTTTGATCTTATAGAAGCGTCGAAGCGTTGGGCTAAGGATGAGGTGAAATGGGCGATCTTAGGCCCCATCGCTCAGACCAACGGCCCCAAGGTGTTTAATCGCATCTATGTGATAAACGACGGCGGAGGCTTGGAGGCGCTTTGCGAAAGACCAAACAAGATCGCATCTTTTTTCTCGTACAAGGGGCTCCTTATGGGATGCATTACTTGTGAAGAGTTGCTTTCGCCTGAAAACGTCAGCATTGCAGCTCGCGGTGGTGCAAGAATATTGTTTGCCATCGGCAAAAGACCTTCCATCAACCCTGAAGCCTTCGAAGCCTTAGTGCGAGTGAGGGCTTTGGAAAATGGCACCTTTCTCTTGGCCTCCGATGGAAATTCTTTTTGGGCTTTCTCTCATAGCGGCGAAGCGATCTGCAAGACAGATGCTCGCACAGCCCGTTTAGCGCGGGTTGACCGTCTCATAGCGAGGCAAATGCGCAAAACCCCTGAGGCCATCGGACGCTTGTGAGAGGTTGTGTTAAAATATTGAAATTAACGGGGTCGCTCAACCGTTGCCCGAGCGAGGAGGAGTCATCTTGTATCGCGATACCAAGATCATAGTCGAGAGGATCGAAAGCTGGCTTGAAGAGCAGATCATCGCTGCTGGAGCTAAAGGCGGCGTTGTAGGCATAAGCGGTGGTGTGGACAGCGCAGTGGTGGCGGTCTTATTGAAGCGGGTCTTTGGGGATAATATGCTTTCCGTAATCATGCCATGCGAAAGCTTGCATAGCGATGTGGAACATGCCGAATTGCTTGCCCGCACTTTCAACCTACCATGCATAACGGTAGATTTAGAGCCGGCCTTTAAGGGTCTGCTGTCCGCACTTCCATCCAATATGAATATAATTCCCGTGGCGAGGGCCAACATAAAGCCGAGGTTGCGCATGACGACCCTTTACCTGCTCGGCCAACAACATGGATACTTGGTGTGCGGCACCGGAAACAAGGTCGAGATAACAGTCGGTTATTTTACCAAATACGGCGATGGTGGAGCCGATCTGCTTCCTTTAGGGGATCTGCTCAAAGGTGAGGTCAGGAACGTCGCCAAATTTTTGGGAGTACCAGAGGAAATCGTGAACAAAACCCCCTCGGCGGGGCTGTGGGAGGGGCAAACTGACGAAGGCGAAATGGGCGTCACTTATGACGCTTTAGACCGCTATCTGGCGTTGGGAGAAGGGGATGAACGAGTGGCCAAATTCATCGAGGAGGCCAGTAGGAGGACGGAGCACAAGCGCCTTCCGCCCCCAATTTGCCAGATCGGTTAGGCTTATTAAGAGGTGACGAGAGATGTCAGGTCATTCCAAGTGGGCTAATATCAAGTATCGCAAAGCAACTCAAGACGCAAAAAGGGGCAAGCTCTTTCAGAAGCTCGTCCGGGCTATAATTGTGGCGGCAAGAGAGGGCGGCGGAGACCCGTCTATGAACATTCGCCTCAAGACCGCCATTGAAAGGGCCAGAGAGGCCAACGTGCCGATGGATAACATAGAACGCGCCATAAAGCGCGGTACCGGCGAGTTGGAAGGAGTTCAGTATGAAGAGGTCTTCTACGAAGGTTACGGCCCTTGTGGAGTCGCCATTTTAGTGGAGGCGTTGACAGACAATCGCAACAAGACTGCCTCTGAAATGCGCACGCTCTTCAGCAGAAACGGGGGCTCCCTTGGCGAGGCGGGGTGTGTGTCTTGGATGTTCGAACGCCGCGGGGTGATCCACATAACCGGCAAAGGGCTTGATGAAGACGAGCTTTTGTCTGTAGCGCTCGAGGCAGGGGCGGATGACGTGAAGAGCGAAGACGGCGAGTTCGTCGTATATTGCGACCCTGCCACATTCAGCAAAGTTAAAGGTGCCCTTGAAAGGCATGGATTTGCCGTGAGTGGAGCTGAGGTTGGAATGGTGCCTAAATCTACAGTCTCCATCTCAGACAAGGACGACGCGCATAAAGTTGTGAGGCTTTTGAACCTTTTGGAGGATCATGACGACGTGCAAAACGTCTATGCCAACTTCGATATCCCAGATGAGATCCTGGAAGAAGTCTCCAGCGTTTGAGATCCCGTGCCGCTGCATGGGGATCGACCCTGGCATAGGCCGCCTGGGATTCGGCGTGATAGAATGTGACGGCTCGCGCTGTGGATTGATGACGAGCGGTTGTATAGAGACGGATTCATCTTCATCAACTGCTCATAGGCTTCGACAAATCTATGAAGAACTGAAAGAACAGATAGAGGGCTTCTCGCCACAATTGATCGCCGTAGAGAGGCTCTTCTTCGGCAGAAATACGACCACGGCCGAGCTTGTCTGGCAAGCAAGAGGCGTGGTCCTGTTGCTGGCGGCGCAGAGAGACCTCCCATTGGTTGAGCCAAAGCCTGCAGAGATCAAAAATGCCATATGTGGCTACGGAAGGGCCCCCAAAGACCAAGTCCAGAGGATGGTCGCCGCTATGTTGGGACTCGATACAGTTCCCACCCCTGATGATGTTGCCGACGCCTTGGCCTGTGCCGTTACAGCTTTGGTCATGGCCGGGGCTATGCCGTAAGGCGAGGTTGAAAAGAGATGCTGAGGTTTCTTCGTGGAGAGATCGCATCGATCGGTTCGGATTGTCTGACGCTCGATGTGGGCGGCATGGGATTTGAGATAATCTGTACAAGGTCGGTCTTAAAGGAGCATAAGGTAGGAGATGTCATTAAAATCCCCGTATTTTTGCACGTGAGCGATGGGGGGTTGTCCCTTTATGGCTTTTGCGATGAATTAGAAAGGGATCTCTTTTTCGCCCTGAGGCGAGTTAAAGGCGTCGGCAACAAATTGGCGCTCTCAATGCTGCGTTCACTTCCCCCTCAGAGGCTGATCCGAGCGATATCTTCGGGCGCGACCGACGAACTCATCGCAGCACCTGGCGTTGGCAAGCGCATGGCAGAGCGCATATGTTTCGAGCTGAAAGAAGGATTAGGTGGGCTTTCTCCCGACCTTTCTGAGCCATTTAAAGGAGACGAAAACGCGGCCGAAAAGACAGTTATCGAGGCACTCAAGATCTTGGGATTCAACGACAGGGAGATCGTCTTTGCGCTTGAGTGCACTAAGCGCAAAGGAGTCATATCTGACGAAGCTCAGCTTCTACAAGCTACTTTAAGAGAATTGCAACGCAATCAAGTGGTGGTGCCAAATGGAAGCGGACAAGAAACGCTTGATTAGTCTTTCGCCAATTGAAGAGGACGAAGAAATACCATCTCTGCGTCCCCGTTCTTTAGAGGAGTTCGTGGGACAAACGGAGATAGTGAAGAAACTTCGCATATACGTTCGCGCTGCCGTTGAGCGCGACGAGCCCCTTGACCATGTCCTCTTGTATGGTCCACCCGGCCTTGGGAAGACTACTTTAGCTAGCATAATCGCCAGAGAGATGAAAGGAGAACTTCGAATGACATCTGGCCCCGCCTTGGAGAGGGCCGGAGACTTGGCTGCAATCCTCTCGAATCTCAGGCCTCATGACGTGCTTTTCATAGATGAGATTCATCGCCTCCCATCACAGGTCGAAGAGATACTCTATCCAGCCATGGAAGATTTTTCCATAAACATCGTAGTAGGCAAAGGGGCGATGGCTCGCAACTTGCGACTCAAACTTCCCCCTTTTACTCTCGTGGGGGCGACTACACGATTGGGCCTTCTCACATCTCCCTTAAGAGGGCGTTTCGGCATCGTGGAGCAGCTTTCTTTTTACGCGCCGGAGGAGCTGGCCTCAATCGTCCGCCGTGGCGCGGTTATCTTAGGAGTGAAGATCGAAGAGGGAGGTGCTTATGAAGTAGGGCGACGCGCTCGTGGCACGCCAAGGGTGGCCTTGAGGCTTTTAAAGAGGGTGCGCGATATCGCCCAAGTGCGAGGACACGATTATATAGATGAGGAGTTGGCAAGGTTAGCGCTGAGCATGATGGGTGTGGATGAAGAGGGGTTAGACGAAAGGGACAGGCGCTTTTTGCGCGCTTTAGTGGAACTCTTCGACGGCGGCCCTGCCGGACTTTCCACGCTCGCAGCTGCCTTAAACGAGGAAGCGCAGACAATCGAAGACATCTATGAACCATACCTCATACAAAAGGGCTATATCGAACGCACGCCAAGAGGGAGGAGGGCAACCCAGAAGGCTTTTGCATACTTGGGGCGACCTTGTCCCTGGGCCGACTATCGGCAGGTAAAGTTAATATCTGAGGAGTGAGCTACATGGGCGATTTGGCCAAATTCCTCATATTC
>LGFQ01000124.1 GCA_001508935.1 Synergistales bacterium 54_24 | reverse complement strand
CGCCCACTCCGAGCGCCTCTTTCATCTTTGCCGTCAGCGCGTCGAACTCGCCGTTGCCAGTCTGCTCTCTTAACCCCCCCAAGACGTTCTGGTCGCCCATGTGGAGGACAGCGAAGGCCACCTTCTTCTCGTCGAACGTAACGTTCGAGGTAAAGAGCGCCCTTCCCGTGCCGAGGGTGAGCTTTCCGGCCTTGACTTTGTCGAGGCAGTCGCACTGCACTGTGTAGCAATAGACATCCACATCTTCCGGCTCTTCCTCGAAGAGAGACGATATGGCAAAGTGGGCCCCCACGCGTAGCATGTCCACCTGAGACGGGCGGACGAACCGCTCATAGGCGTTTCTGCCATTTCCTACTTCTTTGATGTTGCTCGGCGCTTTTTCTAAGATCGAGAGGTAGCCGTCTTCAAGCGAAGCGCCCGAGACGCAAACGGCAAGCTGCATCGCTCGCGAGGCGTATTTCATCACCTGCACGCTCTCGATGCCGGAAATCTCGTCGAAAAACCAGCCGCAGCTCGTATACATGAGCATGGCGTGGCGTTCCATCTCTAAGAGCTTCAGAGCTTTAACGGTTTCCGCATCTGAAAGCTCCCTACCGGCCTGCTCTGCCAAGAACGAAACCACGTTCTCTTTTGACCTGTCTAAGATCACGCGGATATACTCATCCCTCGCTCTCCACGGATCCAAAAAAAGCCCTTTTCCCTGATCCTCGTAGATGGCGGCGAGTTCATCTCGAAGCCAGTCGGCAGCCTCCCTAAGAGGCTTCCTCCACTCCTGCTGCCAGCCGGGATGGAGGCCGCTGTTGCAGCCGCAGTTTTCCTTCCACCGCCCGACGCCGTGGATGCAGCTCCACGACGAACCCTCCACGATCTCCACCTCGTGGGTCGGGGGGTATTTTTCAAGGTATTCCCCGTACACCGTCACCTTGGCCAATCCCTTCGACTCGAGGTAATCCAGGCAATACGCCAGCGCCATATCGCCGAAGCGGTGATGATGGCCATAACTTTCGCCATCCGTGGCTATGTGCACGAGCTGAACCTCGTCTTGCTTATCCGAAAAAGCCCCCGCGAGGCGGCCGGCCATGGCTTCGCCGTTGTTGAGGAGGCCTCCGAAGGCTATATCGCTCGATATGGGGCCATCGTAGAAGAAGATTGCGATCGTTTTCCCTGAGGGGAGCTTGCAGAGGTATGGGCGCTTGGGGTCTATCTTACCGCCGCTCACATCGCGCCACTCCGCCTCGCCTATCTTCCGGCATCTAACAGCCTGATGCGGGGCGAGGATCGTAAATTTGATGCCGCAGTCGGCCAAGACCTCGAGCGTCTTTACATCTACCGCCGTCTCCGGAAGCCACATCCCTTCCGGCTTTCTGCTGAAGGCATCCTCAAAGTCGCGTATGCCCCAGAGGACTTGAGTGCGCACGTCGCGCTCAACTGCCAAGGGCATTATCATGTGATTGTAAGCCTGGGCGATGGCGCTTCCGTGTCCGGAAAAGCGCGCCCTGGCCTCTTCGTCAGCGGCCCTTATCGCTTCATAGGTTTCGGGTGCGTGTTTTTTCATCCAAGAAAAGAGCGTAGGGCCGACGTTGAAGCTGATCTTGGCGTAGTTATTCACGATGGCGACGATGCGCCTGTCACTTCCCAATATCCGCGAGGCCGTATTCGGCGCGTAACACTCGGCCGTTATGCGCTCGTTCCAGTCATGATAAGGATGGGCAGATTCCTCAAGTTCCACCTCTTCGAGCCACGGATTTTCCCTCGGGGGTTGATAAAAGTGCCCATGGATACAAACATAGCGTTCCATCTTGATCGCTCTCCTCGTGCCTTTAAGAATGTTTCAAGATCCGCTCGATCTCGCCTATAGGTATCTCTATTTTCCCATCTTCCTCTGAAAGCTCGAGCTCCAGTTCGCAGATCGCCCTCTCGAGCAAAAACGCCTCGAGCCATACGTTAAGAGAAGACTCGTCCTTGGGTAGGAACGGTTGGCCCTTCGCCTCGTCCACATAGGAACGCAAGAAAGCTCCCGCCACCACATCCCGCCATGGCTCAAGCCAAGGCTTCAAAACGTCGGCTTCTTCCGGTCTAATGGCTGATATCTTGGATAAGGAGACCGCCGCAGCTCTGTAGAGGGAATAGATCATGGCGGCCACGTCTCTGAGCGCCGAGCGCTTCAGTCTACGTTCGCTCAAAGGCCGCGCCATATCGCCCTCGAAGCCAGCTATGGCAAAATCTTTGCCGGTAAACAGGAGCTGTCCCAAGTGGTAGTCGCCGTGGACGCGGATCTTTTGGGCCTCCATCTTGCTCACGACGACCTTTCTCATCTGTTCCAAGATCTCTCTCTTGAGGTTTGGAACCTTCAGGACGTTGGGGCGCTTATCTTCCGGCAAAAGGTTTGCCTTTGCGGACAGGACCCCCATGCAGCGGCCCACTTCGTTTCTCATCGACTGATATACCGACCTCTGGTAGAGCTTGGAGAAGGGCTCTGGGGCGAAGGCTTGGTTTCTCCTCGACGAGCTCAGGGCCGCGTGAAGCTGCGCCGTGCGCCTCCCCAAAAGCTCCACCATCTCGAGGAACAACCCGTCTATCCATTCTCTCGCCAACTCTTGCACTTTCACAGCCTCGCTGCCGTTCCGGGACGAGAGAGCCCGCTCGAAAAATAGTTCGGCCGCCCCGACGGCATATTGCCAGCCATCCCCCTGGTTCGACACGTTCCCCTGCAATAGCCCGATCGTAGATACCCTATCGCCCACCGCATATCTGAGCGATCCCGCATATGGTAGGAGATAAGGGAAGCCGATTTCTTCCGTAAGATAGCGTAAAACTTCCTCGCTCACGCTGATTCCGCCCTCAAATTTATGATAGAACTTCAAAATGAGCGAAGGACCGTAAGCGACGGAACTCATCCATCTGCAGGGTGCCAAGACCCCGGACGGCGATATGTCTTTACCCTCCAACAACTCCCTCATACCCTTACCGGCATGGCCCACAACATACCCCACATCGCCGCGCACCTTCCTCCTGCGGGATATGAGATCTAAGATGGCCTCGCAATGGGCAGGGCTGTATATGCCATCGTAGAGGATG
>LGFQ01000001.1 GCA_001508935.1 Synergistales bacterium 54_24 | reverse complement strand
ACTTTCTTCCACAATATTCCACCAAATCCCAAAGATGGGCAAAAAAGAGTCCAGAGACCTATTTATCTCTGGACAAGTGAGGACTTTAGACCTATATAGCGAAACGAGAGCACCCCATAAGCCGGGTTCTGTATTGCGCGATCATTTATCTAAGGACGAACTTGCGCTCGTCCTCAAGCGGCCTTACCCGGAGGTCAGCGGGCAGCCTCAACCCTCCCTACTTGGCCTTGCTCCGGACGGGGTTTGCCTAGCCCGCGGGTCGCCCCGCGGCTGGTGGGCTCTTATCCCACCTTTTCACCCTTACCTTCTTTCAAAGAAGGCGGTATGTCTCTGTGGCACTCTCCTGGACTTGCGTCCACTGGATGTTATCCAGCGTCCTGCCCTGTGGAGCCCGGACTTTCCTCTCCTTGGAAAGGAGCGATCGCATGGGATACTCCTACTGCAAAATTATATATCATCAAAAGTCAATTTTCCAGGTAGAATAGAACAAGCGGGGTCAAAGAGCGTGGCACAAGGGAGGAAAGACAAAAGACATGAGGGAAGAAAGGCCTTATCCAGCCCCCCCGGAGTATGATATATTTAAGCGGCGCGTTCGCGAGTTGACGGGTCTTGACCTTGACGCCTATAAATACCAAATCCATCGTAGAGTACATATGCTAATGCAACGTTGGAATATGCATTCGTACGATCAATTCTACGATTATATTTCCAAAGACCCGGAAAAACTAAGAGAATTCCTCGATTATTTGACGATCAACGTCTCGGAGTTCTTTCGAAATCCTGTGCGGTGGTGGCACCTCAAGGATGTCGTAATACCTGAGCTTGTAGATCTTAGAAAGAGCAAAAAACTAAGGTTTTTAAGCGCTGGGGCAGCTACTGGCGAAGAGCCCTACTCCCTCGCGATGTTGGCCAATGAAGCAAATCTCGACGATTCCCAACCCATCGACGCCTGGGACATAGACGTAAACGCCCTCAAGAAAGCGATGGACGGTGTTTACCATCAGCGTCAGTTGGTCAATGTGCCAAAGGAATGGTTGCCGCGATACTTTGAACCTAAAGGAAAGGAACTGTACCAGATAAAAGACATGCTCAAAAGGCGCGTGCGTTTTTCCGTGAAAGACCTGATAAAAGATCCTTTCCCTGAAGAGTGGTATGACCTGATCCTGTGCCGCAATGTAGTAATTTATTTTTCACCAGAAGCGAAGTCCAAACTTTACCGCAAATTCTATACTGCCTTACGACCTGGCGGATACTTAATGGCGGGGACAACAGAACATATATTCGAGTATAAAGAAATTGGCTTTATCTCTCCAGGGGCGTTTCTTTACAGGAGACCCATGTAACGCTTTGCCAGCTCCAAATATGAGCTGGCAAAGGTGAAGATCGTCTTCATGTCGTCAGCGCTTAAGCTGCGCACCACCTTCGCAGGAGTTCCCATGATCAAACTGCGCGGCGGATATTCTTTATCCTCGGTGACGAGGCTTCCGGCTGCCACTATCGACTCTTCGCCTATGTGAGAACCGTCGAGTATGGTTGACCTCATCCCCACGAGGCATCTGCTTTCTATAGTGCATCCATGAAGGATAGCTCCATGGCCGATCGTAACCCCTTCTCCTACGCTCACACCCCGTTCATGGGTGACGTGTATTATGCATCCATCCTGGACATTAGTGCCCTTGCCAATACAAATGCCGTTTAAGTCGCCGCGGATGACCGCCTGAAACCAGACACTCGATTCCTCTTCCAGCGTCACGTTCCCCACGATCACCGCAGAAGGTGCCACGAATACACTCTTTGCTATATTGGGCATTACACCATCATACGAAATTATAATGGGACGAGCTTCATCATTCATGGCTTTTAATGAGCTCTAACTATCTCTTTTATAACCATGAGGCGGCTCAAGTTAGAGCGCTCCATCTCGTCGAGCTTCATCGTTATCCCTTTAATCGCGTCCTCAAAGGACGGTATCAACACGTGCTCAAGGGCATTAACGCGCCTTCTGGTGCGCTCTATCTCCTTAGCCATAAAACGAAGGGCCTTTTCTTCTGCAGCGAGATCGACTAACTTTGGCAACAGAGCAGTAAACCGTTCAAGCGCTACGTCTAAGCTGCCCGAAGTCATGGCAAGGCCGTAATTGAGCCTGCCACCCTCTTGTGTAATTTCGTAGCGAGGAACTGACACGCTCATTACATTGCGAAAAGACCTTCGTATCTCGCACTGCCCGGTAGCAAAGAGCAGAGCCTGTTCAAGCATCACAGGCAACATTTGCGCCCGGGCCATTAAAAAGCTTTGATAGCAACTCGCCAACTCACCCTCGAGTTCGCCTCTTTTTTCGCGCGTCGCTCTGGCCTTAGCAAGAAACTCTTTGATGAGAGCATCTTGCTTGTCCTTGAGGAGTTTGTGCCCGCGCTTCGCCACGGCTAGTCTCTTTTTCAGTCGTGAAAGCTCCATACGATTGGGGTTTACTTTAATCTTACTGACCATACTGCCTCTCTCCCTTAAGCGTTCTGCGCGACCGCCTCTTTGACTTCTCCTTCGTTGTCCTGTTTTATTTTCGGTTTTAAATATTTTTCGATATAGGCATCCCGTACTCGCTTGAGCTCCCTCGTCGGGATCAAGGTCAAAAGTTCCCAACCCAAGTCAAGCGTCTCCTCTATGCTGCGGTTTTCGTATTCTCCTTGACGCACATACTTGTCCTCGAAGGCGTCAGAAAATGCCGCAAAGGCCTTGTCTTCTTCTGTCAAGGCTCCCTCTCCGAGGATCGTGGCGAGCTCCTTCGCTTCCTTCCCCCTGGCATAAGCGGCGAACAGCTGGTTTAAGAGATCTGCATGATCTTCTCGAGTTTTGCCGGCACCTATGCCTTTATCCTTTAAGCGCGAAAGCGATGGCAACACGTCAACGGGGGGGTATATCCCCTTTCTGTGAAGGCTACGGCTCAGAATTATCTGCCCCTCTGTTATATACCCGGTGAGGTCTGGTATGGGGTGAGTCTTGTCGTCTTCAGGCATGGAGAGGATCGGGATCTGCGTTATGGAGCCGCTTTTGCCCTTGAGCCTGCCAGCCCTTTCGTACATAGTCGCCAAGTCGGTGTATAGATAACCTGGGTACCCCCTTCTTCCAGGGACTTCCTTGCGGGCGGCGGATATCTCTCTCAAAGCCTCGCAATAATTCGTCATGTCCGTCAAGATTACCAGAACGTGCATATCGAGGTCAAAGGCCAGATATTCTGCACAGGTGAGGGCAAGCCGCGGCGTCATGATGCGCTCAATTGCCGGGTCATCCGCAAGATTCAAGAACATAACTGTCCTCTCTATTGCTCCAGTGCGCCTAAAGTCCTCCATAAAGAAGGAGGCCTCCTCGAAAGTGATTCCCATGGCGGCGAAGACCACGGCGAACGTCTCCTGTCCGCTCAGCACCGTAGATTGACGGGCTATCTGTGCAGCGATGTTGTTGTGCGGCATTCCGCTGCCGGAAAATACGGGCAGCTTTTGCCCTCGCACCAAGGGATTCATGCCATCTATCGTCGAAATCCCTGTCTGGATGAATTCTGACGGATAATCGCGGGAGTATGGGTTCATGGGGTAACCATTTACGTCGAGGCGCTTCTCGGGGAGTATGGGAACTCCTCCGTCTATCGGGTCTCCTCTTCCATTGAAAGCTCTACCCAATATATCCCTGCTCACCGGCAATGTGAGGACTTTCCCGAGGAAGGTCGCTTTAGTGGTCTTCACGTCTATGCCCGTTGTGCCCTCGAACACCTGCACTAAGGCCATATCGGAGGTCACCTCGAGAACCCGTCCCCTCCTCTTCTCTCCGCTCGATAGCTCTATCTCGACCAATTCGTCATATCTCACGTCTGTGACCTTTTCAACCATCATAAGCGGACCGGAGAGGTTATTTATAGTTCGATACTCCTTAGGCAACATAGATATCATCCTCCGCAGGTACAAGCTGGCCTACTTGTGCCTTAATCTCTTCTTCCAAAGCATCGAGCGTTTCCAGCTCTTTCTCGTCTATATAGCGCATCCTGGTTATTTTGTCTCTGACCTCGAGCTCTGTCACGTCTTTTAGCTGCGCTCCTCTCTTTAACGCTTCCGTGGCCACGTGGTGGAAGGTGAGGATGTTGCGCAACATGCGGAATTGCTTGTCCATGGAAGCGTAAGTATCGATCTCATGAAAGGCGTTTTGATGGAGAAAATCTTCCCTGAGCGACTTGGCGGTCTCAAGGAGCAGTCTCTCTTCCTTGGAGAGAGCATCTATGCCCACCAAGCGGACGATCTCTCTCAATCTATCCTCGTCTTCCAAGATTGACATGGCTTCCGTGCGCAGCGTACTCCACTCGCCGTCATATCGCTCATCCCAATATTCTCCCAAGCGATCGACGTAGAGGGAATAACTGTCGAGCCAATTGATGGCCGGAAAGTGCCGCTGGTAGGCCAGATTGGCGTCTAATCCCCAGAATGCCTTGGTCACGCGCAGCGTATTTTGGCTCACCGGCTCAGAAAGGTCTCCTCCTGGAGGAGAGACCGCCCCGATAACCGTTATAGATCCTTCCCTTTGGTCCTTTCCCAAGCATATAGCCCTGCCGGCTCTTTCGTAAAAGGAGGCCAAGCGCGTCCCCAAGTACGCCGGGTATCCTTCCTCTCCGGGCATCTCCTCGAGCCTGCCGGAGATCTCCCTGAGCGCCTCTGCCCAACGGGAGGTCGAATCGGCCATGAGAGCCACTGAGTAGCCCATATCGCGATAATACTCGGCCAACGTTATACCTGTATATACGCTGGCTTCCCTTGCAGCCACAGGCATATTCGAGGTGTTGGCTATGAGTATTGTCCTCTTCATGAGCGGTTCTCCCGTTCTCGGGTCCTCGAGCTCTGGGAACTCTAAGAGCACGTCGGTCATTTCGTTGCCACGCTCGCCACATCCTATGTAGACCACTATTTCCGCATCTGCCCACTTGGCGAGCTGATGCTGGATGACAGTCTTGCCAGAGCCGAAAGGACCGGGCACGCATGCTGTTCCGCCTCTGGCTATAGGGAAAAACGTATCGATGACGCGCTGTCCGGTGAGAAGCGGGACAACCGGCGGAAGCCTTCTCGCCACGGGGCGCGGTTGCCTCACTGGCCAGCGCTGTAACATCCTTACCTCATGAGCGCAGTCGTCGCCCTCGATTACGGTTATGACGTCTTCCACGGTAAAAGTGCCGGATTTTATATCCTTCACTTTACCGCTAATCCCGGGAGGGAGGATGACGCGATGCTCGACGAGAACGGTCTCTCGAATCACGCCGAGGATAGCGCCAGGCTCCACATCTTCGCCCGCTTTTACGCGCGGCTCGAAATCCCATTTTTTCTCTCGATCAAGGGCAGGCAAAGTGATGCCTCGAGGGATGTAAGGGCTTTGGGTCTCGCTTTCGATTATGTTGAGAGGCCTCTGAATGCCGTCGTATATCTGTTCAATCAAACCTGGTCCAAGTTCGATGCTTAGAGGGGCTCCAGTAGCTACGACGGGCTCTCCCGGTTTTAATCCGGACGTTTCCTCATAAACCTGGATCGAAGCCGTATCTCCTTTCAGTTCGATTACCTCTCCGACGAGGCCGAGCTCTCCTACGCGGACAACCTCGTACATGGATGTGCCTGACATGCCGCTCGCCACGACGAGAGGGCCCGATATCCGCGATATGACTCCTACGATATTAGCCAATATTGTCACCTCCAAAAGGGCATAGCATGGATAAGAAGATAAAGAAGATTATTTTTCATGAGAATATGTCCATGCCTACTGCTTGTTCCACCCACTGCCTAAGCAACTCTGCGCCAATTCCTCGCGAACCTTTGACGTTCGGTATGGGGATAGCGCTGATCTCGCTATTGCTGACAAATTCATCTATCAGATGAGCGTATTGCTCGAACAGCCATTCGACTACAAAGACCACCGCACATTGGCCATCCATAAGGCGATGCAGCAATTTGCCGACCTCCGCCTCGGATATGTCTTCTTTGACGACGAAAGGCTGTATACCCACAGCTTGAAGTGGCAGCACGCTCTCATAATCGCCCAGCGCAGCCATATAAAGCCCTTTAGGGGACATATCGCAGCAACCCCCTTATAACATTTCCGCTGACACCGCTCGTTTTTCCCACAAGAATGATCCTCAAATTCTTTATCTCCGTCTCCTTGAGATGGATGTGGCGCAATATCTGCTCCGGAGAGAAGGCATCATAGCGACACTTGTCCAAAATTTTTGTAAGAAAGTCATCTAAGACCCTTTCCAGTTGCACCAACATCTCGGCTTCCCGATGAACCTCCTGTAAGGACTCTAAAGCGCTCACGGCGTCGCCAAACGATAGGATTCTTTGCCATCCCTCCAAAGGTTCGTCGATCAGGCGTATTAACAGATCTGCCGTGTAAGTGCCCCCTTCGTGAAAAAAACCAGATATCTTATTTGCATCGATATTCGCCCGCTTTAGCCTAAGTGCCGCCCGGATATTTTCGGCATCTATCTTGTTTTTCACATAATGGTCAATGCCGTCATAGGGCAACTTTTTAGACAGAGCGACGAGGCTGTTAAAAAGATGAGCATCCAAGATGCGCTCGATCTCCAGCATATCGCGTGACTGCTCCCAGAAGGAGAGGCATTGCGGCAAAAGGGCATTGAGTCCATAAGGAAGAAGACCAAAATCTTCGGTTTCGATGGCCAAAATGAGATCATCCGTGGAGATGGAGCCAAGGGGGGTCAAAAGATCCCAGCGCTTCTCTCCGCCCAGTCGTTGCGATATGAAGCTCTTTAAAACTACTTTGACGTTGTGATAATCGTAAGGTAAGCGAAAGAGCAAAATGAGAGAACTATCGGGCACAAATTTCTCCACTTCGTCATAAAAACCTTGCAACTCTAAGTCCAATACCTTATCAAACGAAATGTCCGCCTCGGAAGAGGAAAACCACTTCGCGTAGCTGGTCTCGCCAAGGACCTTAAGGGTTGTTTGAGCATCTTCGCTCTCGATCATGCGCTGAAATATACTACGATCGAGAAAGCGATTTTCCATCGCCTTAAGCCTGGCTATTGCGTAAACGAACGTCTCATTCCTCGTCATCTCGCTCACGCCTATCTAGCAAGGAAGCGATGCACTACCTCGGGTTCCAAATCATCGCGGACGAAGTCAACCAACTTCTCAAAAGTGCAATTCACTTCCACCCTTTCAATTCTCAGTAGAAAGCCACCAGACGCACTGAGCCTTTCCTTTGCAATGGCAAGATCGGTACCATGTTCTTCGTTAAAGCGCTTGATCCATCCCTCATCGAGAACCTTCTCTTTCTTGCATAATAATACTTCGCCACGCTTATCCTCAACACTTTGAATGGCTTCTTCGAGGAGGGCGTTCATCCAGCTTGTATATCCTTCGCTGTCAAGTTGCTGCAGCTTGTTGATGCTTTCGGCGAAAGCCTCTTCGATCAATTCCCTCTGCGCTGCAAGGCGCAGCTTCCTGGCATCCAAATGGGCCACAATTTCTCGCCGTTTAAATATTTCATCCTTTTCTATCTGGTATCTCTTGCGCCATTCCTCTTCTATTTCATGGGCCTCTTTTTCAGCCTCGGAGAGGATCGTCTTTGCCTGTTGTTGAGCCTTCTCAATGATTTCCTTTGCCTGTTGACGGGCATCTGATTCTATCTTAGTTACAATATCCTGTAAGGCCATAATTGTCTCCCCTACAGGCTATATTTGTATGCCATTCAAGAGAATTATGCTCATCAAGAGCGCCAATACTGCGTACGTCTCAACCATGGCCGGCAAAATGATGGCTTTGCCTATCTCTCCAGGTCTCTTGGCGATCAGCTGAATGCACGAAGCTGATGTCTTCCCTTGAGCAACGGCAGAAAAATACCCACCTATAGCTATGGGCACGCAGGCTAACATGATCCCCAATCCTTGCCATACGGTCAAGCTCGCAGGAGCTCCACCCAAAAGCCCAACCTTCATTATCGCAAAAAATGCCGTGAGCAGACCGTAAATGCCCTGAGTCCCTGGCAGCGCCTGAAGGAGGAGCACCAAACCAAACTTGCCGGGATCTTCGGTGAGCACACCAGCTCCAGACTCACCCGCAATGCCTACCCCGATAGCCGATCCTATGCCAGCAAAACCTGTAGCCAAAGCAGCACCCAAGATTGTAAATACCATACCCAATTCCATTAAAACCGTCACACTCCCTTCTTCTACTTTATTTCCTCATCAACTAAAGATATATAACGCATTTCGTAACACAGTGGACGAAAAGGTCGTCCGCTGGCCGAATAAAATTTGCTAAAAAATTCCACGTATTGAAGACGCAAGGAGTGTACAAAAGCTCCTAAGGCGTTTACTGCCAAGCTAAAAATGTGCCCCATAATGAAGAGACAAACGCCCAAGATGGGTCCAACTAAAGGAATGCCAGAGAGTAGACCCGAAAGGGTGTTTATGATCATTCCGACGACTGCGCTGGCCATGCCCAAAGCGAGCAAACGGCTGTAACTCAATGTATCCCCCAAATAGGATGTTATGTTGTAGAGGCTGATCAGCCCGACCAATGTTTTCACAAGGGGGTTCTTTCTCGTTCTACCTTGCGTGGCCACTATCGTGATCGCACCAGCAATCGCCAACACCTTTCCTGCGATTCCCAAAGCGCCACCCAGATAGCCCATCGCCTCTCCTCCCCAAAGGAGGAGCCCCACTATCAGAACAATCCAACTCCCCTTATCGCCCACCGCTCCTAAGTGATCACCCTTTCTCCAAGCGTCCACGAAGGCCAAGGATAGGCCGTAAAGGATCTGCACAATACCCAAAGCAAGGGCAACTGCTAAGAAAGAGAGCGGGTCACTCGTCGGGTCACCTATCATCACAGCATCCTTGAGCGGCTTTAGGGGTCTCAAAATACTGAACGCATCGATCGCGTTTCCAGCCCAGGATCCGGTGAGCGCTCCTATCACTACCGAAGACAGGCCGCACAGCAAGAAGAGCGTTAAAAAACGCTTTAGGCCACCCTTAACGTCATATCGCAAAAGTGCATAGGTAGAAAGCAAAGCCAAAGCGATCCCGTAGACCCCATCGCCCAGACAAAAACCGAAGAAGAGACAGAAGTAGGGCGACATATGAGGTGTAGGGTCAACCCCCCCATATGCTGGCAAACCGTATAGCGTGGTCAGCGGCTCAAATGGTTGAATAAATCGAGGGTTTGTTAGAATGATCGGTGGTTCCTCATCAGGCAGCGGATCGTAGATCCCCATCTCCATCATGTCGCTCCACCGTGCCAACTTCTGCTTGAAAAGATCTATACAGGGCAGTGGAACCCAGAAGCTCAAGAAAGATGTCTGATCGCTATGCCTACCCTCGCTTAGAGCCTGGTATCGATCTTTAAGGGTGGTGTAATAATCGTGAAGCTCTCTAACTGCTGGAATATAATGTTCTGCCGCATTTTGAATCTCCAGCTCAAGACCTTCCCTTTCACTCAAAAGCTTTTCTTCTTTCTCGTCGATACCTCTTATTTCATTTTCTACCTTACCCTTAAGCTCCCGCGGCAACTCAACACTTGAGAGTTTGCATTTTTCGCTTATCTCCGCTACAGATGGCTCAAGCTCCTTCAAATAGAGAATAACCACAAGCGTATCCTTATCTTTGCCTTGTGGCGGAGCAATGAACCATTCGCACTTTTGGGGATCAAGTCTGCTTTTTAATAAATCCAAAAGAGGCGGGATGTCCTCGACGCCAATTGTGCCAATTTGGGCGCTCAAGGTATCTGTACCTGAAATGATGGCAAGGGGATAAGGAAAGCCATTGAGCCGCTTCAACAGGGTTTTTTGCGCCTGTAAATTTGAAAGCTCCGAACGCAACTCGGTCATTCTGCGCTCTATTGACCGCAATCGCTGGCTCAAATCCTGAAGGACAAGCTGGTTTTCCGAACCAACCAGCTCCTCCCACCGCCTTTTGGGTCTTTCGCCCAAAAGCCATGCTATTTTATCCTCTTTCCCTTGATAATACGGTTCTAAAAACCGTAAGATGAATCGGACGTCGGATAACCTTTCATCATATAACCGTACTTTAGATGCATGAGATGATCGATCCTCTTCTCCAATGAGCGAAATAGGTTCACAGAAGCCCAGCCGCTGAATTTCAGCTGCAACCTCATTCTCAACTGACGAGTGAACCAAGAGGTCAACGTGCTTAAGCTCTACTATGGCCATACTTCGCCATCACCTCTTCGGTCAACCAAACGGCTATCTCCGGAACTATAGAGCGGTGCTTGTCGATAAACTTGCGACTCTCAGCGACACTTTTTTCGACGATCTTCTGGGAGGCAATCTCAGCTTCTTTCTCAATACGATTTATCGCCTCGCGATACTCCGATCGCGCTCGTTGATTGGCCTCCTCGAGCATCTTTTCAGCCTTTGCCCTGGCCTCGGAAATTATGCGGCGCGCCTCTTTCCTGGCTTCCTCTATAACTCGCTTGGCCTCAGACTCCGTGTCTTTTATCTTGCTCATAAGATCATCAGGCAATGTATTTACCTCCTACAAAAGCAACTATGTAGCTTTTATGCTTACACTAACGACACAGACGAGCTATATATTAATATCTATTGGTAAGCTGAGTCAAGTTTCAGATTTTAGTCTACAAATAATCACACGGCCTTTCCCGTTTCCTCACGCCAAGTGGCTGAACCCTTGTAAGCATGGGACTTTTGAGAAAACGAAGGTGCCACAACGGATTACGCTCACCCTTTAATATCACCGAGTGATGTGATAATTATCGGCTTTCTCGTCCTCTGCATAAAAAGGAGGAGGATTTCCCTCCTCCTGCTCTTTCTTTGGAGCGGACAACGGGATTCGAACCCGCGACCCTCGGCTTGGGAAGCCGATGCTCTACCAGCTGAGCTATGTCCGCAGACTTACATCGTAGTTTGTATTATAATCGGTCCGTTTGTCATTGGCAAGCACGGTCGCTTCCGCCTTTAGGTGTGGCCTTAGAGATGCTTTAGGCGAAGCGCGGGCCGTAAGATATGTCGCTTATAGTCTGAAGTTTAGAGAGATGATGTATAGCCTCTATATATCGGATCGTGCCGCTCAAAGAGCGCATGACGAGCGAATGAGTTCGTATGTGCTCCCCTTCGTAACGAACGCCGCGCAACAGTTCTCCGTCGGTCACACCTGTAGCAGCAAAGAAAACATTATTGCTATCCACGAGGTCATCAAGGCCCAATACGGCGTCGAGATCCATCCCGAGCTCGCGGCATCGCGAAGCTTCATCATCGTTGCGGGGCCATAGTTTACACACCATATTCCCTCCCACGCACTTAATGGCACAGGCGGAAACGACGGCCTCCGGAGAACCGCCTATGCCGAGAAGAAGGTCGATACCGCTTTCCGGCATGCAGGTAGTGAGAGCGCCAGAAATGTCTCCGTCCTGAATCAGCCTTATCCTGGCACCAGCGCTCCTTACCTCTTTTATCAGGCCTTCATGGCGTGGGCGGTCGAGTATCACCACAGTAATATCTTCCACAGACTTCCTTTTGGCCTTTGCCACTCTGGCGAGGTTCTCGCGCACCGGCGCTTCGATGTCAATTTCACTTGCCGCTTCAGGGCCTGTGGCTATTTTATTCATGTAAAATATGTGGCGCGGATCGTACATCGTACCGCGCTCGGCTACGGCCACCACGCTGACCGCGCCTGGCAACCCCATGGCTGTCAATCGAGTACCATCGATCGGATCTACGGCTATATCGACTTGAGGCTCGGATTCGCTTCCCAATCGCTCGCCGTTATAGAGCATGGGCGCTTCGTCCTTTTCTCCCTCCCCTATGACGACAACCCCGTCCATGCGGACGGTATTGAGCATGAAACGCATCGCTTCCACTGCTGCTCCATCGGCAGCGTTTTTATCGCCTCTGCCCATCCAACGCCCTGCCGCCATCGCCGCAGCCTCGGTTACCCTTACCAGCTCAAGAGCCATATTCCTGTCGGGAACGGCCATACCGTGCACCCCTTTCCATTTTTACTCAGGGCGAGAGAAACGCCCAAAAATGTCGTCTATGTGTTTCAAATATCTCTTGGGGTCAAAGGCTCTCTCGAGATCGCTCTCTTTGATGCGAGCGATTATGCGCTCATCTGCCTTTAAAACATCGACGAAAGAAATGCCATCCTTGAAAGCGCGCATCGCATCCTCCTGGACCACGGCGTAAGCCTCGTCTCTCGCCATGCCGGCATTTACGAGGGTCAACAAGGCGCTTTGGCTGAATATGAGCCCCTTGGTCAGGTTAAAGTTCTCTTCCATACGTTTTACGTCCACCTCCATCCCAACTACGACCCTCTGTGCGGTTTTAAGCATGTAGTGGGCGATGTGGAAGGCATCGGGCCATATGACTCTCTCTGTGGACGAGTGGCTTATATCGCGCTCGTGCCATAACGCCACGTTCTCCATCGCCACCTGGGCATAACCTCGAAGCAGTCTTGCCATCCCGCAAAGCCGCTCACAGGTGATGGGATTGCGTTTATGCGGCATGGCGCTTGAGCCCTTTTGCCCTTTGCCGAAAGGTTCAAGCGCTTCCAAGACCTCAGTGCGCTGAAGATGTCTCACTTCCAGGGCCATTCGCTCTACGGCAGTGCCCATTATAGCGAGGACGGCTAACAGATGAGCATGAGCATCCCGCTGCAATATTTGATTGGATACCGCAGCTGGCCTCAGACCCAAAACCGCACAAGCCCTCGCTTCGATCTCTGGAGGGCAATGGGCATATGTCCCCACGGCGCCCGATATCTTGCCCCAGGAAATTTCTTCCCTCGCCATTTCAAGGCGCTTCGCGTCTCGCCCGAGTTGATCGTACCAGTTGAGGAGCTTGAGCCCGAACGTCATCGGCTCCGCGTGCACCCCATGCGTGCGGCCGACGCAGAGCGCATCTTTAAACGTCCAGGCCTGGTCGAGTATCGATCGCCTAAGCGTTTCGAGGGAGTCTAATAAGGCAGAAGTGGCTTTCTTTAGGCGCAATGCCGATGCGGTGTCGAGCACGTCGCTGCTCGTGAGTCCCAGATGGATATACCGCCCCGCTTCGCCCACGTTTTCCGCCACGTTAGATACGAAGGCGATCATGTCGTGCTGGACGACCCTTTCGATCTCTTTTATTCGCCCCACATCGAATGAGGCTTTCTCTTCTATCTGACGAAAGTCCTCTTCCGGTATCGCGCCGAGCTCCATCCAAGCGCGACACACGGCCAACTCCACTTCGAGCCAGCTTCGATATTGGCTCTCTTCTGACCATATTTCGGCCATCTCTTTTGTCTGGTAACGTTCTATCAAATCTGCCCTTCTCTCCTTTCTTTCTTCCAATCCTCGCGCACCAAATCCAAAAAGGCATCATAAGCGCCGCTCCTGAAGTCAGGAAATGTGTAATCGAAGGGAAGCCACCTGCCCTGGCGAAAGCGCAACGTAACCTCTGCGTATATGCCGTCTCTCAAATATACGCGATGCGCGTGGTCTTTCGTCGAAGCCAAAATGATCCTTGCGCCATCGACATACCCTGGATCTATATTGATTCGCCTCGGGGTCCCGCTCTGCTTTTCCACTTCTATTGCCTGCTGCTTCCACCGCGATAGTTTGCCGGCGTGGCGAAGCCCACAGAAAGAGGCGAAACGTCGCAAAAGATGGGGGGATATCTGCGCGTAGTAATCCGTATGCTCGAAGGGAAAAGACGAACTGACGCGCTGGACGTCTCCCCATAATGCCCGCAAGCGATCCAAGGCAGACGATAACGTATCTTCGTCGGGATAGAGAAAGCCGACAAAGAGTTTGACTGCGGGGAACAAGGCCCGACCTACCTCCTATCTTGAAACTCAATGAGAAGATAGCCCAAAGGTATATCTCCCCAGGAACACAAAACCAGCTCTCCGTCAAGGTCGCTCGAAGGGAAGTCTTTGTTGGGAAACTGTTTGACCTTCACGCCCTCTTGTTCCAGGCGTTTTAACAATGCCTTTCCCACGGCCGCCTGCCATATTATCTCCTGAGCCAACTCCACCTCTTCGTCGATCTCTTCGAGGGTAAAATACCCATGGCCGAGATGGCGGAGCAGAAAGGATCTGCCATTTACAACACAAAGGGCTTCTTTGTCCTTTAGGGCTTGATCTAAGAGGGAGGGCGGTATGGATTCTCCTTCGAGCAGATCTCTGGCAACGCTGTTTGTCGAAATCTCGCCTGCGGCGTTTCTGTGAATTAAGGGGAAGGGCAAATTCACCCATGCAGAATGGTCCTCATCTGCGATTGCCCCTTTCAATTCGGATACCTTAACGAGGCGACACGATGTTCCTTCCACCAAAACCACGCTTTCGTTGGGGGAAAAATCGTCGGCCTCGCTCGCGCATCGATGAGAACTTTTGAGCCAGTGCCCCAACGGGGAGCCGCCAAAGCCGCGTTCCATAGCCGCAATGAGCTCTTCTTGCCGGACGTAGAACGAACTTTCATTGAGGCAAAGGGAAATAGCCGCAGCTTTGTGACGAAAAAGAAGGCATAGAGCTTCATCAACTGTAATCTCGTCAGCGATTTTTTTACTCATCCTCAACTGATCTCCTATATATTTAATCCATATCAAGCAAGCCCTTCACGAATGACTGTGGGTCAAAGAGACATAGATCGTCTATCGATTCACCCAAGCCCACATATCGTATCGGAAGGCCAAGCCTGTCTGCTACAGCTATGATGATCCCACCCTTAGCAGTGCTGTCATATTTGGCGAGCACTGCCCCTGTCAGAGAGAGGGCCTCATGAAATGCCAAAGCTTGGGCAAAGCCGTTCTGCCCAGTGACGGCGTCCAAAACTATCAAGATCTCCGACGGTTCACCCGGGATTTCCCTATCTATAACGCGCTTCATCTTCTTCAATTCTTCCATGAGGTTATGTTTAGTGTGCAACCTTCCTGCCGTATCCGTTATAACCAGATCTGCTTTAGAAGCGAAAGCTGCGTGGATTGCGTCATATATGACAGCTGAGGCGTCTCCGCCCAGCGGATGCGCCACAACCCTCACACCTATGCGATCGCCCCAGATCTTGAGCTGATCCACTGCCGCTGCCCTAAACGTGTCAGCGGCCGCCAATATGACGTTTTTGCCTTCTTTCTTACAAAGCGCTGCGAGCTTTGCAGCTGTCGTCGTCTTGCCACTGCCGTTGACTCCGACAATCATGATCACCGAAGGGCTACCCTTAACTCTCAAAGGCTCGCCTACGCCGTCTATCGCTTGAATTCGATCTATTAACATGGAAGCAAAGCGCTCTTTCAGAGCCATAGCATCTTTGATGTTTTCCTCTTTGGCCCTCTCTTTCAGTTCCTCAACAAGAGAAGAGGCGGTATCTACGCCGACATCGCCAGCTATGAGGAGCGCCTCCAGGTCTTCCCAAAAGGATT
Source organism: Synergistales bacterium 54_24 (assembly GCA_001508935.1). GTDB lineage: Bacteria > Synergistota > Synergistia > Synergistales > Thermosynergistaceae > Thermosynergistes. The sequence continues at coordinate 51,888 of LGFQ01000001.1, read as the reverse complement.
CGTCAATCGAGCGCAGATCGAAGAGTGCGGATACCCCCTCGCTCCACTTACCTTTAACACCTTTCAATTTTTCCCTGAGGAGGTTAAATATGGCCATCTTAGCTCACCCGCCTCGCCGATCCCGTGCTCTCTCTTTAGCAGCATTGGGCTTGGTAGATTTAGTATTTTTTTCGTTTGGACGACCCTTCCCAGGCGCAAATGTGTTTCTCTTCTTGCGGCGATTTCTCTTGATCTTGTTAGCCTCATCCCCGGGTGTTTTGCCATCGGATGGTTGTAGAGGCAAGTCGCGCGAAGTCGTCGAACTACAGGCAATTGCATCCACGGCTTCTGTTATGTTAGACAGGCCAGCGCTCACTGGGAATGAAGGCTTTGCCACATCCCACTGTTCTCCCCTCATAACGCGCTCTTTAAACTCTTCGAACTCGCCAACCGGTACGCGGAGCTCTACGAAGTCAGGGGTTAAAACCCGCGCTGCCCCCTGATTTATGTCCACGCCTACTACAATAAAGGCTCCTGAGTCGGTCTTGATCTTAGAGCCCGGAGATGGCAGATCCTTCCAGAGATCGGCGTAGTTGGCATGTTCATATCCTATGCAACACATGAGGCGGCCGCAAAGGCCAGAGATCTTAGCGGGGTTCAGGGCTAAGTTCTGCTCCTTTACCATCTTGATGCATACAGGGTAGAAACGATGCATCCAGTAGCCGCAACAACAGGGCATTCCACACGGCGAAAGGCCAGCTACTACCTTCGCTTCATCGCGCGTCCCTATCTGGCGCAGCTCTATTCGCGTATGAAACTCTCTGGCTAAGTCTTTGACGAATGAGCGAAAATCGACCCGTTGCTCTGCGGTAAAATAAAAAAACAACTTCTTTCTATCCAAGATGAATTCCGCATCTACTAATTTCATGGGAAGGTTATGGAGCCGCAGCAGCTCCCGGGCCCTTATCAGGATAGCATCTTCTTCCTCTCTCTGAAGCCGCATCGCCTTTATCTCATCTTCGGTAGCGGAGCGGACTAGGCAGACCTCCTGCAGCGGTACTACATTGTCCCGCGCGCTATTTCCGTCAGCGGCAGTATAACATTTGCTATAGCGCTCCACTTGTCCCTCGGATAGTTCTCCGGCCACCAAGGCTACCTCTGTGCCTCTGCTCGTATTGATCACCACGAAGGTTCTCTTCGAAACTCCTTCGTAGATTTCGTCCTCTGTGCGAAGCAAGCCGGGATAACGTGGCTTGCCAAAGATCACAAGATATGTCCTCAATTGATATACCCTCCTCAAACAAGGCGAAAAGAAAATCTGCTACCATAGCAGAATCAAGGTGGCCCCTAAGGGAGATCAGGCGCAACTCCTCGATCTCCTGGGCCATATCGATAAGCCCCTCCTCCAAACACTCCCTGGTCAAGCGCATGAGCGTCAAGTCGACTTCGCCGCTTTCCATATCTTGAAGTTCGCTGAGCAGTTTCAACCATTCTTCCCATCCGACGGGTAAAGGTAGGGGAGAAAGAGATTGTCCTTCGTATAGCGAAAAGGTCCAGACTCGGCTTTGGAGGGTAGGGATGAGTTTAGCCTCTTCCATCAAAAACAGAATTGCCCCCTTTTGCGGAGGCTCCTCAGTTATTTTCAAAAGGCTGTTGGCAGCCGGCAACGACAGCCTATCGGCAGCGCATATAACGCCCAATCTCAATGGCGATACGACCGGTGCGAGAAAAAGCTCAGCCGACATGTGGCGGCAGTCGTCAATTCCAGGAGGTCTGTCGAAAGAACCGGCCATTATGAGATCAGGATGGCTGATTCCATCCCAAGCTTGGCAAGACTGGCATTCGTCTTCGCCGCTGCCGCCCTCACATAGGTAGAGCTTGCCCACCTCAGTTAAAATGGTTTCATGCAGGGAGGTTTGTGCCACAAAGGCAACTGCATGGGGCTTCTTGCCCTGCAGAGATGCCTCTTTTAAGCTTTGAAAGGCGGCGCTTTCTCTTACATAAAGAGAGAGATCAGACAACCTTTGATCTCCTCCACAAGCTTCAAAATCTCCACCCTTTCGGACTCTCTGAGAATGGCCTTCTCAAGGGAGTCGAGCGCCGAATCGGCTTTTTCTACTGCCAACAGAAGCGTCTTTTCTGAGCGCTTCCACCGAAGTTCCTTCTTTATTCGCATCCCCTCTACTGCCATCTGGAGCAAGGCCTTCACTAACCCCTTGTACCTGCTCAGGAGCAATTGCGACGGAAAACGGATGAGTTGATCTGACAGCTCTTCGAGCTCTTCGAGCAGTGATATAACCTCAACTGAAGCGAAGCGGTCTTCAAATCGCCCGCTCTCAACGCCAGAGGTCGCACCCACGGGATCGCGGCGACTATGCAAAGCTTTTTGGGTTTCCCACTCATTTCTTCTCTTAGATCGATCGACCTTCATTGAAATAAGCATCGCGCGATTATATCGCGCACAATTCTATGAACAGACCACATATCCAAAGCGGCGTCCACCACCTTGATCCTATCATACTCGCCGGCTATACTTTTGTACCCCTCGCGGACGTGCGAGAGGAAAGTCTCGCCCTCTAACTCGTCCCTTCTTCCCCTTGCATTCAGGCGACGCAAAGCCTCTTCAAGGGGGAGGTCAAAGAGCAAAGTGAGATCAGGCATGGGAAAGTTGTGCCATTGCATCAATTCATTAACTCTCTTGAGCGGTAGCCCTCTTCCCCACACTTGATAGGCCAGAGTGGAATCTATATAGCGCTCACAGATTACGGTTTTGTCGGCCTCTAAAGCCGGCCTAATCACCCTTTTTACATGCTCGAGGCGATCGGCCAAGAACACGTACAATTCACTCCAGGGATCGCTTAAATTCCCATAAAGCAGCGCATCGCGCAAACTCTCCCCCCCTGACCACCCTCCCGGCTCCTTGGTCAAGAGGATATTTGAGTCTCCCAAAAGCCCCTTTAGCCACTCTGCGCAGAGGGCCGCTTGAGTGCTCTTGCCTGCTCCATCGATCCCCTCGAATGTTACGAACACTCCCTCTGTCCTCCCTCAGAATCTGTAGGAGACGCCGACCGACTCCGTGTCATCATCGTCCTCATAACGGCGATAGAATAGCCCCCAGTGGTCTGTAACGCGCCACTCGCCTTGGACATACCATTTTCCTCCATCTTCATCCCACCACTGCCAAGAAAGGGCGAGCGGCAGGCCTATCGTCTTCATATCCCAGAGCGCTCCACCGCCCAGATCTCCGTGGACATAGCCTCCCCATAGTTCACCCCACCTGGCACGATATCCGAAGGCACCGGTAAACGCGTCATCATATCCCAAGTCCTCGCCCGCGAGACGGAGGAACCATGGGGAGTTTACCTTCCCTATATCTAAACCCACATCCATCATGAGCTCTTCATCTTCGCCAGAGGTCACCTGGTGAACGAAAGTCTTCCCACTAATCCGATAAGATTGCACTTCTTCCAAAAGCTCACTGGCTTGTGAAGTCGTTTTTGTCACATCTTCTAAAAGAGAGGGTAATTTTCCTTCCCCATCTTCAAATAAAGCGGCGTCAAGATTTCTCGCTAACTCAGTGAGGCTTTGAGTTGCGTCCCCCAGTCCCTTTACAGCGCGTCTCAAATCTTTTCCGCCCTCTCCATCAACGTCGAAATCGGTTATTATTGAGTCTATTCGTTCCACGGACGATCTCAGCTTTGTTACGGTCATCCTCAAGTTTTCGCTGTTTTCTTTTACTACTCCCTCTATCGTCCCCGACAGACTGGACCAACGCTTGGTAAGGACGTCGACGTCTGCCTGAACCCCCTCAAGAAATGCCTTTCCTTGATCTGTAACGTTCGAGAGGCGCTGCATCGCCACCCGCACATCTGCAACGAGATGAGGAAGATCTATAGAGGCCTTTCTAAAGGCCCCCCAAACCTCTTGATCGTCCATAATCTCTTTTATCCTGCTAAAAATCTCCTCCATGATCTGGAGGTTTGTTCGCACTTCGGCGATCAACTCGTCCATTCCAGGCTGGGACTTTCCGTTGACGGTACTCCCGGGTGAAAGATACTCCTCGCTTTGCCCTCTGTAGATCTTCAAGTTGGCCTCCCCCAATAACCCCCCCCTGTCAACTATGAAGCTGCTGTCGATCGGTATTTTATACTCCTCGCGCACTGATATCTTGACCGACGCTCTTGCTGGAATCAAATACACACCTATCACGTACCCTCCCTCAACACCTGAGATGTATACAGGAGAACCACTCTTGAGGCCAGAGGCGTCTTCCAATAAAACTTCTATCTCGTAACCTTTTTGTCGCCACCATTTGCCGCCCGTGACGAAGACCAACCCTCCGAGCAGTAATAGGGCAACGAAGGTTGCTATTCCGACCTTTAGCTCACGGCTCAATCCGCTCACCTCTCCTCACGGCTCTGAGCCCAGAGGCGAATCGTAAGACGTTAGGGTCCTGCGACTCATGCCACTCAAGGGGTGTACCAGCCCATACTATGCGCCCTTCATCCATTAGGGATATCTTGTCGCTGACGCCGAGAGCAGAAACTATGTCGTGAGTGACCATGAGCACGCCGACATTAAACGTCTCTTTCAACTTCAGAACGAGCTCGTCTATGAGCCTTGCCGTGATCGGATCAAGCCCCGTAGATGGCTCGTCCAAAAGCAATAACTGAGGACGATAAACCAACGCTCTCGCGATCGCAACACGTTTTCTCATCCCGCCGGATAGCTCAGCTGGGAGGAGCCTCTCCGCGCCTTCGAGTCCCACAGCCGTCAGGATTTCCTCGACGCGTTCGCTTACGGCTTTTCTGTCTTTGACCCCCAAACAATAATACAGCGGAAAGGCCACATTATCCCCTACGCTCATCGAGTCAAAGAGCGCTCCTCCTTGGAAGACGACGCCGATCCTACGTCTCAGTTCGATCAGCTCTTCTTCGTCTGCCTCGGCTACGTTGCGGCCGAATAGGTGAACCTCTCCGTCTTCGATATCGACGAGGCGCAGGACCAAGCGTAAGACCGTGGTTTTTCCGCATCCAGATGGTCCCATTAGAGCCATCGCTTCGCCGGCAGCCAGCGCGAAGCTCACGCCCTTAAGCACCTGGTGATCATCGAACCGCTTAAACGCCTCGCTTACCCTCAATATCTCCTCCACTAACCTCCACCCCCGAAAAGGAAGGTGGAGAGGAAGTAGTTGAAGGTCAAAATCAGCATATCGCCCCACACCACAGCGCGAGTCGTAGCTTCGCCGACCCCTTTAGCGCCGTTGCCAGCACGAAAACCCTCGCTACATGCCACAGTTGCTATGATGAGGCCGAATACGAGAGCCTTTAACAAACCGCCGTAGACGTCATAAGGATCTACAAGGACCTCAATAGATCGCCTAAAGGTACTTTGGTGCACGCCATGGGCCACCACATAGAGATAACCTCCTCCTATGCCCACGACAAAGGAATAGATCGTCAATACGGGCAGCATTATCATCGAAGACACTATCCTCGGCGCCCCAACAAAAACCTCGTCGTTCAGGCCAAAAGCCTTGAGGGCGTCGAGCTGTTCTGTAACCCGCATGGTGCCGATTTCGGCAGCCATAGACGCCCCCACACGCCCAGCCACCACAAGCCCAGTCAACACTGGTGACATCTCCCTTATGAGGCTCAAGGCGATCACGCCGCCTATATAGTCACCTGCGCCGAATCGCAAAAACTGATCTAAAGTCTGAACGGCCATGACCATCCCTGTAAACGCGCTGGTTATGGAGACCATGATAACAGAACCCACGCCCACTTTCTCCAGCTGCTCCACGAGATCGCGCAAACTCCATGTATGTCGCCATAGGCCGCTCAGCGCTCTATACGCAAAAACTACGTAGCACCCCAATACTTCCAAAAAGGCGATGATTCCCCTACCGATCGCTGAGATAAAGCTCAGTTTCTCGTCGCTATTCGACATTGCCGTCGGCGATAACGTTATTCTTCATTTTCTACCGTTACAACCTTTCGCAACAGCCCTTCTACATAGTAAGAAGAGCGAAAGACCCGAAGGGAACCCTCCTTCATGCGTTTCTCCTTCATCTCGCTGACGAGCTCAGGCTCCTCTTCTATCTCTGAGTCCACTCCTCTGCCGGTTCCTTCATATCTCAAAAGCTCAATTATAATTTGGTCGTTTGACTCCTTGGCTTCGAGTTCCTTGAGAAGTTGGGCCATGCTGCTTATGGATCGCCATCCCTCATAAAGAGATCTCTGCTCCGGCTCGGCTATGCCTCCCCCCCTCACCACCACTTCGCACCTCCCGCTCGTCCCCTCGGGCACGCGAAGCGAAAAATTCCTGACTTGAGCCTCGCCGCGATAGGGCCTCAATGTCACCTTAATGGGAATCTCGTCGCCGGGTTTAACGCTCCGCTTTTCTACCTCTAAATTCTCGATGTACAGGATCTTGGGAAGTCTTGTCACCTCGACATCGAGATGAAAGCCGAGGGGGCGAACCTCCTGAAACCGGTTCAGGGCAAATATGGATACGAGGCTTTTGATCTCCTTTGCCAAGGTTTGGGCTGTGTCTTTATCAGAAAAGAAAACATTCCTCATGCTGAACCTCCCCGGGAAGCCGCCCCCCTCCACGGTGAAGGTAAATTGAATCGTGCCTTCGCCCAGCCGTCCCCATAGGTCATCCAATAACCCCATTACGGCACCGGGGGTCACTTCACTGATCAGGAAGGGGTCGTAAACCATCTGGAACCGTTTGGCGACTTCGGCGCCGGTGTCTTGGTCGCGAAAGCGCAGGGAAACCTCAACTGCTGGAGGGAAAGACCCCAACCTCCCACCTATGCCTTGAGGGCGGTCTTGTGTAATCATGCCTACTATGCTGATAGGGGTGCCGAGCTTGAAGGGGCTGCGCACGCTGGGTATAACTTCATGCACCCAGGAACGGCTCAAGGGATACGCCACAGAGCCGCGGTTTAAAAAGGGGTGGGCAAAGGCCACGAAGCGCCCATCCTTGCCGACCGCCGTCAATGTGCCGGTAGCTCCTACTGTTATATCCCCCCAGGCCAAAAGCGCCCCGACCGAGTCGCCTGGTTTAAGAGAAGCCTTATATTCTACAGGCAAGCCTCCTTCGCTCGTAGAAGGCAAGGAGATCGCATCTAAGTTGAGCGAGTCACCGATTAGTCGTGCTCCTCTCGCGCTTATGCCCGAAGTCACCAGCGGAGCCATCTTGGTGCCTACCTCCGAGATGGATTCCTCAGGCAACCGTTTTTGCTGGGGCGGCAAAGGAGGGCTAAATGGCGGGACGACTTCGGGCCAATCCAATACGGAGGCCATCTCTTCTATCGGCGTAACGAGGCCAAGCCGATGATCGCTGAACTCCCAGCCATATCCTATAGCACCCACGAGCTTGCCATTGATAAAAAATGGACTGCCGCTCATTCCGGCGGCGATCCCCCCAATTCGTTCCACCAGAGGGCCGCTCGTTCGAATCAAGATGAGCTGTTTCGGATGGCCAGATTGGGGAACTACGCTGAGCACTTCCGCCGGGAAGGAGATCACTTCGATCCCTTTCACGACAGTACGAACCTCTCCCTTCATACCTGGCCTTACCTCGTTTATAGGAAGGACGGGCATCGCGGGAACAAGGGGACTCCCTTCCATTGCTGTGCATACGATAGCAAAGTAAAAAAAGATAAGGATTAACGCCCTAAATGTCTTACACATAGCAATCTTCATCACCTATTCATAGTATTAACTTTACGGTTTTTCAGGAAAGCCACGATAAAGGGATCTATTTCCCCATCGAGAACAGCAGCCACATTACCCATCTCCAAGCCGGTGCGATGGTCTTTCACTAATGTATAAGGATGCAAAACATAAGAGCGGATCTGGTTGCCCCAACCTATCTCCTTTTTCTCGCCCTGAATCGCCTCCAACTCTGCTTGCCGTTCTTGAAGGCGAAGTTCGTAGAGGTGCGCCCTCAAGATCTTCATCGCCACTTGCCTATTCATGTGCTGTGAACGCTCTTTTTGACAACTCACCACCAAACCTGTAGGCAAGTGGGTTATGCGCACTGCCGAGTCCGTCATGTTCACGTACTGCCCGCCTGCGCCGCTCGCTCTGAACGTATCTATTTTGAGATCTTCCGGGCGGATTTCGACATCTGCATCCTCTGGAAGCTCGGGCAGCACATCAACGGAGGCGAAGCTCGTATGTCGTCTTTTTGCGGCATCGAAGGGAGATATGCGCACCAGGCGATGAATACCGCGTTCCGCCTTTAAATAACCATATGCGAACTGGCCCTTAATAAAAACAGTGGCAGACTTGATGCCAGCCCCTTCGTCCTCGAGCAATTCTGCTACTTCTACATCATACTTGCGTTTTTCCGCCCAGCGCAAGTACATGCGCAAAAGTATTTTGGCCCAATCCTGAGAATCCAGCCCCCCAGCTCCAGGATGAATACTCAATATGGCATTACAATTGTCATGCTCCTCGTCCATGAGGAGTTTTATCTGAAACGATTCAATTTCATCTTTCAGCGCCCCTGCGCGAGAGTAAAACTCCTCCAGCAGCTCCGGATCCTCTTCTTCCTCTAAGATTTCCGCAAGCGCTTCGACCTCTTCGAATTCACGGCTCAGCCTCTTCCAAAGATCGAGTTTCTCCTGGATGCGAGACAAGGTTTTTAGCTTCTCGCTGGAGTCAGCTCGCGACCAAAACTCGGGAGAAGAGCTCTCGGTTAATAGATCGTTGACCTGACTTTCAAGTTGAAGGGGGTCAAAGGCTGTCCTGCAGCTCGCAAAAGACCGAGCGCAGTTCTTCCATCGCTGTAGAAACAGGTAACATATTCATGACGAAGCCTCCCACAAAAAGATTTGCTCGGATTCTATCCGAAAAGGATTTGCAATTTATTATATCATTGCTGCTGATGGTTTTATTCACCTCATGCCATATCAGTTATCGTAGGTCTTAAGGCCTTCTCGATTTTTCACACCTATCGGCGCCGACGAGCTCCTTCATCTCCTCAACGGCTGCATCGGACACCCAGTCGACGACGCCCTTCGGATCGGAAACACTTCCTGTCGACAAATATTGGGAGAGAAGTTTATTATAGAGCTTATCTTTGCTTCGGTCATCGGCAATTCGTACCTCCTGCTTGGTTCCTTTAGTGTCCATGCTATCGCCGAAAACCGATGGCCTTTTATCTCGTTGGCGGTGGGATTTACAGCACTATATAGAGAGGAGTCCGACATAATTTGAGCACGCGTAATTTAGACCTCGCAGTCGTTGAAAAAGCGCTCAAATCCTGCCCTTTCGGCCATCCTGTATTTTTCAGAGAAACGCTCTCTTCTACTCAGGAATTAGCCAAAGAGCTCGCACGAAGCGGAGCTGCTGAGGGGACGTTAGTGCTCGCAGAACGCCAAAGCGATGGGCGCGGAAGGCTGGGCAGGCGTTGGTTTTCCCCAAAAAGAGGCGGGGTTTACATGTCGATCGTACTGCGTCCGCCTATCCTCCTAAGCGACGCCCAGCTCTTAAGCCTTGCAGCTGCTGTCGCTATTTCAGAAGCAATAGATAAAGTCTACAACCTAAAGGTTCAAGTTAAATGGCCGAACGATATTTTATACGACCAAAAAAAACTGTGCGGCATTTTGGGTGAGGCAGCAGCCGTCGGAGAACAGGTCATTTACTCCATAATCGGCATAGGGGTCAACGTCGACATCCTACCGAGCCTTCTCCCTGCTGAGATACGAGAGCGGGCTACCTCGCTACGCGACATCCTCGGGCACGAAGTTTGCAGGGAAGACCTCATAGCTGCCATAACAAAAGAGATATATCGTTGGACAAAAGAGACGTTGTATGAAGGGAAAAAAGAGGAGTTGCTGCACGAATACGAACGGCGCTGCGGCACGCTCGGTCAGGAGGTCGTCGTAGAATCGGGCCAAAAGGTATTGCGCGGCGTTGCAAAAGCCATAGGTCCAGACGGAGCGCTCGTTGTATCCACGGCAGAGGGAGACTTGAGCATAACAGCCGCAGCAGCATATCGCCTGCGCACGGCGAGACTCGCCTAAGGTCGGCCGACGGCCGATATGAGCGCAAGATAAAGGTCGTGGAGGTAGAGCGTCCACTCCAAATCAAGGGAAGGAGGAGGAAAGACGACCGATCCCGTGAAATTAGCAAGTCTATCCTTTACTATAGCAGGAGTCCACACATCGGCTACAGCCATTCTCTTTCCCTTTTGCGCTCTCAAAAGCCATGTCTCTAAGAGCTCCATCCCTTCCCCGCGCCCCCAGGTCTCAAAGTGGTCCTCTGGCGGGCGCAGAAGATCGCCCGAAGCCGCCTGCAACCAGGGAGTTGTCAGAAAAGTGAGGTCTAATATTGGAAGTCCTGCGATCAATTCCCTTCCTATGGCCAAATTTCCATCGAGGCGGGATTGAAACTCAGCCAGCCTCCTCTGAAATAAAGAGTAGTTTCCGGGGTCCCACTCGCTCAACAACTGGAGCAAGCGTTGCCCGATAAAGGGAAGGGAGGCAGGGTCAAAAAACAGAGATCCTATCTTTTCTCCGGGGATAGGCAGCGCACTGTAAAGGCACTTTGTCCCCTTCTTTGGGTTTGCACAAACAAGTCTCAAAGTTGGAGTGTCGGGATCGATTTTCTGCCGCAGGGCCACGACTTCGCCTTGATCTCCCCACATGGCAAGTGCCCGCACCTGCACAGCTGTACCGCCCATGAAACGCGCGACTACGGCCAGCCACGGATCAGAAACTGCGAGCTCCCATGCCCCGACAGGAGAAGCGGCGCAAAGCAATATAAGTAAAAAAACAGCGATTATTTTTGATTTCATTAACTTTCCTATCGGCTGCCCGGCTTTACGAGAGGAATGCCAGCTCTGCAAAGAGGGCACGAGTCGCGTTCGTACGTTTTGAAGCTCACGCGCCACAAAGAGAAGAACGGCGTAGGGAAACCGGCCTTGCCGCCACTTCTGTCGACTATACAGGCCGTGCCTACCCAGTCAGCTCCTCCCTGAGCGATATACTCTCCCACCTCGCGGGAGGAAGCGCCGGTAGTTATGACGTCCTCAACCACTACGGCTCTCTTGCGCCCGGGGTGAGGGAAACGCCTCAGCTTCATCTTACCATCCTCTCTCTCGCAGAACAGAAACTCCACCCCCAACCACCTCGCCACTTCATGCCCTACTATAATGCCTCCCAAGGCTGGCGAAACGATCACCTCCGGATTTAAGTCGGCCACTTGTCGGCCTATCGCCTCACCTACGAACGCTGCATTTTCAGGATAACGCAATAACATAGCACACTGCAGGTAGTTGCCGCTATGAAGCCCAGAGGTCAAGAGAAAGTGGCCTTCCAAGAGCGCGCCGCTCGCGCTCATCATGGTCATCAGCTTGGATTCTATAGATCCGCCTTCCTGCAACACCATCCCGCCTCCATTTCTTCTTTTATCCGATCTATCGTGCCCCGCGGATCTGGAGATTCGAGTATCGGGCGCCCCACCACGAGGAAATCCCCGCCCATCCTCACGGCTTCAGACGGGTGCGACGTGCGCCTCTGATCATCGAGGCAAGAGGCGAGCCTTATGCCAGGCACGACCGTAACGCACCGGCTCCCGATAACCTCTCGCACCGAAGGAAGATCTGTGGGCGCACAAACTATCCCGTCGAGCCCCACATCGGCTGCAAGGCTCGCTCGTGCCTTTAGGCATTCATCCATACGGGATCCCGGGGAAACCGTGCGCCACCCGGTTCCATCGAGGCTCGTCAAAATCGTTACGCCGAACAATAAGGGGTTGCCGGAGCTTCTCGCCTCGATCGCAGAGCTCATCATGTCCCTCCCCCCTGCGATGTGTATGGTTACGGCCCAAATGCCCATCTCGCACAACGCCTCGACCGCGCCTTTGACGGTGTTGGGTATGTCATGGAGCTTCAAGTCCAAAAACACCTTCCATTTATCGGTGAGAGAGGCAACCCATCGAGGGCCGCCCGAAAGGAGGAGACGCGGCCCAACTTTGATATGCCCAACCATGTCCCCTACGCGCGACAGCAACGTCTCCGCTTCGTCGAGATTTTTCAAGTCCAGAGCCAATATCAAAGATGGCCCGTCTTTCATGTTACATCCCTCCAGTATGTGATGCAACTCCGACCATTTCCTCTATCGAGGCGTAGTCATGGCGTCGCATGTATTCTTTTAATATTAGTGTAATTTTTGCCGGTAAATTTAAATCTAAAAAAAGAGCGGTGCCCATCTCCACTGCAGATGCGCCTGCGAACAGCATCGCCACGATATCCCTCGCTTCCGCTACGCCCCCACATCCGATCACAGGTATAGAGACGCAGCTTGCCACCTCCCAGACCAACCGCAGTGCCAACGGAAAGACCGCGGGGCCGGAAAGGCCAGCTACAACCCTATCAAAGACCGGTATCTCGTTCTCCACGTCTACGGCCATGCCGAGCCACGTGTTGGCGACCACCAAAGCGTCCGCGCCGCACTCTTGAGCGTTGGTGGCCACCTTGACGATATCGCAAGCGTGGGGCGTAAGCTTGACCCAAAGCGGGCCGCTCCAAAGGGAGCGTGCACAGGCTACGGCTTTTGCCGTGCTTTCGGGGTTGGACCCCCAAGCGATCCCACCTTCATCTACGTTCGGACAAGATATGTTGAGTTCAATGGCATCTATCTGATCTTTTACAGAGGCAAGGAGCGCGAGCACCTCTGCAAGGGAAGGGAGGTCTTCCACAGCCACATTGGCTATGAGCGGCACGTCGCGGCTGCTGATCTCGGGTAACTCGCCCGAAATAAAAGCCTCGACGCCGCTGTTCTGTAATCCTATGCTGTTGAGCAATCCGCACGGCGTCTCCCACAGGCGAATCCCTCTGTTCCCTTCTCGCCTGTTTCTCGTGATGCCCTTGGTGCAGATGGCTCCGAGCCCCGCTGTCAGCTCACCGCGCCAAAACGACGGGTCATGAGGCCACGTCCCCGAAGCCGCTATGATCGGAGATCTGAGATTGAGACCCCCCACACGACATTGAAGAGAAGGCCTTTCAGAGTTCATCCCAACGGACCTCCTCAGCGTTAAAGACCGGTCCATCGCGGCAAACTCGCTTAGGGCCGTTTGCGGTGGGTACGACACAGCCATGACACCCCCCGTAACCACAGGCCATCCGCCGTTCGAGGCTCGCGGAGATGCGAGCGTCGGGGATGCGCCGGACGAGAGATCTCAACATGGTCACAGGACCACACGTCCATATCTCCTCGCCACTGTAGAGGGCACAAGCCGCGTCCACCGCGCTCCCCTTTTCGCCGATACTTCCGTCGTCAGACCACACATGCAGAGCTTGTACTCGCCTGCCCACCCAATTGACGAAGGATCCCCACCCTTTATGAGGGATGCCCATCACGAAGCGCATCGAGGATGCCGACGCGCCATAAAAGACATGAGCGAAGATGAGGGGGGCAACCCCTATGCCCCCACCTACGAGCATAATTTTGTCCCGCGGCGCCGAAAAACCGGAGCCCAACGGGCCGCGCATCCTGCAGCGAGCCCCGATCGGAAGGGAATAGATAATCTCTGTGCCTCTTCCAGCGACGGAAAGGCAAATTTCCACCGCTCCTCCGCTCGCACCGGCTATAGCCATAGGCCTTCCCAACAGTGGATCATGGGAGCGCGCCTCGGATAGGGGATAAAACATGACGAACTGCCCTGGGCGAGCGGCTTTGGCGATGCGCGGCGCCTGAAACGTCAAGTGCGCCAATCCATCCCCCAAGGGCTCTTTCGCCGACAAAATCGCCCCTTCATCGCAAAATTCAATCTCGCTCTGCATGGAGTCCGCCGTCTCCGTCGACCCAGATCACCTTACCTTCACGCATCGTCATGACGGGCCACCCGCAAAGCGCAGAACCCTCCCATGGAGTAATGCGCGCCTTGCTCTCCCAGCGTTTTGCCTCCACTCGGCGCTCTCTGCCGATATCCAAGGCCGTAATGTCTGCAACGCTCCCCTCCTCAATCCTTCCCAAATCCGATTTACGGAGCACAGAGGCCGGCCCAGCGGTAAAAAGCCGCAATAGGCGCTCGATCCCGAAAGGCTTACCGCGCTTCAGCCAAGCGTCAAAGACGACAGCCACAGCGCATTCCAGCGAGGCAATGCCAGAGGCAGCCTCTTGGAACGGAAGGTCTTTCTCGTCCAAGTGATAAGGCGCGTGATCGGTGGCAATGGCATCGACGGTCCCATCGGCCAGCCCTTCCCAAAGCGCTTCTAAATCGCGCTCACTGCGAAGAGGCGGATTCACCTTGTATGCTGAGTTGTAGCCGCTCTTTTCTATCAAAGACTCATCGAGCGTGAGGTGATGAGGGGTGACGTCGCACGTTATGTTTATCCCATCCTCCTTAGCCCGCCGCACCGCCTCCAAGGATTCTTCGGCGCTCAGATGCGTCAGGTGAAGATGAGCGCCCGTATCCTTTGCCAGGGCGATCCCCCTCTCGACGGCTATCAGCTCGGCCGACTTCGGCGCGCCCTTTAGTCCGCTCCGCGCTGCGCATGGGCCATCGTTCACTTGGGCATCCTTCGTCAAGGAAAGCTCCTCCGGGTGTTCCATTATAGCCATGCCGAGATCGTCGGCATATAGCAGAGCTGTCCTCAAGAGATGGGCGGTCGAAACAGGAAGGCCGTCATCGGTAAAGATAGCCGCTCCTTCATTCGCCATAAACCACATCTCTGCCAGCTCTTGGCCGCGCCTCCCTTTGGTCACACTTCCAGCCGGAAGGACGCGGGCAGCCCCCGCGCTCTGGCCTCTTTCCAACACATAGCGCACGAGCGAGGAGCGATCTATAGGTGGATCCGTATTCGGCATAGCCACTACTGTCGTAAAGCCGCCCGCCGCAGCGGCACGCGACCCAGAGACTATGTCTTCTCTCCACTCCTGTCCTGGATCACGCAGGTGAGCATGCAAATCTATAAAGCCAGGAGCTATTATGCGGCCATCGAGGTCGATCTTCGTAGCTGCTTCAGGCGGCACAAAGCGCCCCGCAGGGGCGATCTTTGCCACTCTCCCTTTATCTATCACGAGGTCGCACAGGCCTTCACGCAGGAGCTCGCCGTCAAAGAGTCTCCCATTGACGAGCCATTTCATTCTTTCACCCCTCCAAGCATTAGATAAAGCAACGCCATTCTGACAGCTACGCCAGCTCTCACTTGCTTCAATACGAAGCTCTGAGGTCCATCCGCCACAGAGGAGGCGATTTCGACGCCTCTGTTTATGGGTCCTGGGTGCATCACTAGCGCTCCCTTTTTGGCTTTCCCTAAAAGCTTGTCTGTAAGGCCGTAGCGCCTGTGGTATTCGTCCAGCGACGGGAACAATCCGGCATCCTGGCGCTCTCTTTGGATGCGGAGCATGTAAACGATATCCGCTCCCTCGATCGCCTCGGCTATATTCGGTTCATACATTGCATTAAGCGAATTTATATCCGTCGGCATGAGCGTAGAAGGGCCCGACAAATATACCTCGGCTCCCACCGCTTTAAAGGCGTATATGTCGCTTCTGGCAACTCGGCTGTGCAAGATATCTCCTACTATGGCCACCTTTTTGCCATCTAAAGATCCGAGTTCCCTCCAAGCTGTATACAGATCGAGCAACGCCTGAGTGGGATGGGCATGAGTCCCATCGCCGCCGTTTATGACGGAGGCTTTTTTTAGTTTTTCTGCCAAATAGTACGGCACACCGACTTCGCCGTGTCGAATGACAACGGCATCTGCGCCCATCGCCTCAAGCGTCCATATCGTATCGCGAAGCGACTCGCCCTTGGCCGCGCTGGAACCTGAAGCGGTCCAGTTTATGACGTCAGCGCTCAAGAGTTTGCCGGCTATCTCAAAGGAGGTGCGCGTCCGCGTAGACGGCTCGTAGAATATGTTGACTACTATCTTGCCTCTGAGCGCTGGGGCCTTCTTTATAGAGCGATCGAGGATCGAATCCATATTCGACGTCTGCTCTAAGAGGAGCTCGAAATCCTCCCTCTCCCAATCGTCCACATCGATGAGATGCTTGCGTCTCCACGACATTATCCTTCACCACCATCTTCCCACAGGACCACCTGGTCATCGCCATCCCATTCTTTTACCCTAACTTCGACGACGTCGCTTTTGTCGGTCGAAACCTTTAGCCCCACGTAATCGGGATGTATGGGCAATTCCCTATTGTTTCGGTCTACCAAAACGGCCAACTGTACTAACGAAGGACGCCCTAAGTCCATCAGCGCATCGAGCGCTGCCCTCACCGTCCTGCCAGTGAATATAACGTCGTCCACCAGGAGTATGCGTTTTCCGGTGATATTTACGGGAACTGAGGTGCTTCGAACCAGAGGTTGATCTTGAAGGAGCGTCAAATCGTCGCGATACAAAGTGATGTCGAGCTCTCCCATTGGCACTTCAACGCCATCCATGTCGCGAAAGCCTTTCTGCAGCCTTTCGGCAAGGCTCACGCCGCGCCTCTGCACGCCGACTATTACAACGTCACCGAGGCCCTTGAGGTGTTCCGCCACCTCATAGGCTATGCGGCTTATTGTTCTGTCCATCTCCTCCGCCGTCATCAATATCTTCTTTATCAAATGCTTCCCTCCTTTTTTGACGGCAAAAAAAATGGCCGAACCGCCTAAAAGCGGTTCAGCCTCTTGAAACCAAGAACAAGACTTAATTTAATCCTTCTACTCAACATGACGAACAAATCTCCCCCTACAACTTTAGGCGGATTATACCAGCATATCAGTCATTGCGCAACTTACGAGTTGCGCAGGAAGACGGCCACACACTCCACGTGCGCAGTCTGTGGAAACATGTCAAAAGGCTGCACGCAGGTTACGGCATATCCCTGCTCGCATAAAACAGCTGCGTCTCTGGCTAACGTGGCCGCATTGCACGATACGTAAATTATCTTTCTCGGCCTCGCACTGATCAAGCCGGCTACTACCTTCGGATGGCAGCCAGAGCGCGGTGGATCCAACACTACAGTTTGAGGTGCCCAATCGCGCCACAGATGAACCGTATCCTCCGCCCTGCCGCAGAGCGTCCTAACGTTGCGCAGCCCATTTCGGGCCATGTTGCCTCTCATATGACGAACCGCCTCGGCATCCTCTTCTACTGCCGTTACCTCTTCGGCTTCTTTGGCCAAGAATGCCGTCAAACTTCCCACGCCGCTATATAACTCTAATACCTTGCCACCACCGGTACCCTCCAACTCGGAGGCCACAAATCGATAGAGGTTGAGCGCTTGATAGGAGTTGACCTGAAAAAACGAGGCGGCGCTGAAAATGAAAGAAAAATCGCCCAGATGCTCCGTGAGCTCGTCTTTACCTACGAGGGTCCGGCTTTTACCGCCCCAAATGAAGTTCCCCTCGTTTCGATTTACGTTCAAGACGAAACCTCGAAGCGATGGAAAGGCATGAGCCGTCGCCTCGGCGATGGCTTTAAGCTTCGCCCTTTCGTCGGCATCGGGTTCTTTAGCCACTACGAGCGCCACGAGGGTTTCTCCCGTAAAGCTACCTGCTCTAACGACCAGATGCCTCAAAAGCCCGAGGCGAGATCTCTCGTCGTACGCTGAAAGCAGATCTTCGCTCATGAGCGAACGGAAGTGAGAGAACATTCGTTGAATCAAATTTTCGACGGCCGGGCAAGAAGTTATCGGCACAACCCGATGACTGCCCTCTCGGAAAAGGCCGATCGTCCCGCGCTTGCCCTGTCTTCTTATGGGAAAAGAGGCTTTGTTCCGATAGCCTATGCTCTTTGGGCTTGGGACGCAAGGCTTTATCTGGAGAGAGCGAAAACCACCTATTCTTCGCAGGGCATCTGCCGCCAGTTCAGCCTTTAGGCTCAACTGGCAGTCATACGAGGCATGTTGTAGTTGACAACCGCCGCAGTAGCCGAAGTGCGAGCATGCAGGGTTTCTCCTCTCGGAGCTCGGCGATAAGACGGAAACCACCTTGGCCACAGCATAATCGCGCTTGCGCACGGCCACTTCGGCCTCCACTTCTTCGCCAGGAAGTGCGCCGTCCACGAAGGTTACGAGGCCATCGATCCTCCCTATGCCCTGCCCTCGGCTGTTCATCTTTTCTACTTTTATGCGCATGTCAGGGGAGAATCTATGGCCTCTCGAATCTACAACAAAGCGTAGCCGGCCTCGAAAGCCTTTTCGTTGAGCTCTTCAGTTCCTTTGGGAACGCGCGCCAACAACGCCTTCTTTATGGATTCGGGATGCAGCAGGCCCCACTGCTCCAAAACTTTCCCTATGACCCCTAAGGCCACCATATTAGCTACGACCTCGCGCCCAATCGCATCGCGAGCCGTCCTAACTATGGGAAGGTGGAGGGTTTTGACCTTTATGTCTGGTAGCTTAGTGACGTAAAAGTCATCGAGGATTAGGATCCCATCTGCAGCGGTATCCGCGGCGTATTTATCGTACGCCGCTTGGGTTAAAACGACTTGGAGCTTCGGCGAAACCGCTTTCGGATAATCGATAGGCTCTCTCGATATGACCACCTCAGATTTCGACGCCCCACCTCGCGCCTCCGGTCCATAAGCCTGAGCTTGAACGACGTTCAGACCCTCTTCGTAAAGGGCAGCTGCCTCTCCGAGGATGACCGCAGCCAAGATGACACCTTGCCCGCCGGATCCGGCGATGCGTATCTCATAACGTTCGTTCATGCGACTTGCCCCCTCGCTCTCTCGATGAGCCTGAGGTATTGTTCGACATATTCGGGCCTCTCCCTGTCCATCATTTCACCTATTACAATTTTCCCCTCTAATTCCTCCGGCTTCATGGCATCAGCCTTCGCCTTCGTGACGCTCACCTGCTTGAAGCGGTTTATGTTGTCTATGGGACGGGCAAGCTTATTCCTGCGGCCGAACTGAGTATGACAGTGAGTCATCACTTCTACCACGGAAAACCCTTTGTTTTGAATCCCCTTTTTGATGTACTGCTCTATGAGCTGCGGTTGCGCCACCGTGGCTCTGGCTACGTACGTAGCCCCTGCGGCAGCGGCCAAATTGCACAGGTCAAAGGGCGGGTCTATGACGCCATAAGGCGCTGTCGTGGCATAAGCTCCTATGGGCGTCGTGGGAGATACCTGGCCTCCCGTCATGCCATAAATAGAATTGTTTAAGATCACTGCAGTGATGTCTATATTTCTGCGGCACGCATGGATGAAGTGATTGCCTCCTATAGCGGCGCAGTCGCCATCTCCCATCACATTTACTACCGTAAGTTCGGGATTGGCGAGCTTTATGCCGGTGGCGAACACGAGAGAGCGCCCATGAGTCGTATGGACGGTGCAGGCATCTATATAACCCGGCATACGGCTGGAGCATCCGATACCCGAGGCTATGACGGTCCTTTCCTTCTCGCAACCGAGCGACGCCAGGGCGCGCAACAGCGCATGCATGATGATGCCATGCCCACAGCCTGGGCACCAGATGTGGGGGAAAAAGTCCACGCGCAACCAGTCTAATACTTCTTTAGAAGGCATCTAAGCCACCTCCTCGATGGCAGAAAGTATATCTGAGGGCTGGAAGAGTTCGCCGTTCACCAAACTCTTGCCCACGACGGGGGCTTTTCCGTTTACGGCCCTTTCGACTTCGAGGAGCATCTGACCGCAGTTCAGCTCTGGCACTATCACGACGTCGACTTGACTCGCCAATCCTTGAAGCTCCTCGTCAGGGAAGGGCCAAAGCGTTATAGGCCTGAAGTGCCCGACCTTGAACCCTTTTTGCCTGGCTTCTCGCACTGCCCTCAAGGAGGATCGTGCCACGCTGCCGTAGGAAACGATCAATACCTTTGCGTCCTCTCCGTAAAAAACCTCATACCGCACGATATCTTCGCGAAAGCGGTTAACTTTGCGCACGAGTCTCTTTATCTTAGTTTCGATCTCGCTCGGCTCGTCCGTGGGGAAACCCCAATCGTCATGAGTGAGACCAGTTACGTGCCATCGATATCCGTCTCCAAAGGAAGCCATCGGCGGAATATCGTCACTCAGATCGGGCTTATAAGGCACGAAGTCATCCGGATTTACAGCTGGGCGCTTTCTGTTTACCACCTGGTATGATCCAGCATCCGGGATGACGATCTTTTCCCTCGTGTGGCCCACCACTTCATCGCCCAATATGATAACGGGCTGACGGAAGCGCTCGGATGCGTTAAAAGCTGCTATTGTCAGCTCGAAACACTCTTGCACTGACGAGGGAGCGTAAGCTATGGTAGCGTGATCACCGTGAGTCCCCCATCTCGCCTGCATCACATCTTGTTGCGACACCCTGGTGGGCAGTCCTGTGGATGGCCCGCCTCGCATGATATCCACCACCACGAGCGGTATCTCGGCCATATACGCCAACCCCAAATTTTCCTGTTTCAACGAGAATCCGGGACCGGATGTAGCTGTCATGGCTTTGCGACCGGCTATGGACGCTCCTATGGCTGCAGCTATGCCGCCGATTTCGTCTTCCATCTGGATGAACCGACCGCCGATTTTCGGCAATTCCTCCGCCAACGTCTCGGCTATCTCCGAAGACGGAGTTATAGGATAGCCGCTAAAAAACGTGCATCCGCCCGCTATGGCTCCCATCGCTATAGCCTTGTTGCCTTGCCAAAATGCCACCTCAGCCATATGTCAATCGCTCCCCTCTTTTGTCACCGTGATGGCCAGGTCCGGACACGAATAGTCACACTGGTGACATCCTATGCAATCTTCCATTCGCACTGGCTCTGCCTTGATGTGCTCATTAAGCTCCAAGACAGACTTGGGGCAGATCGCAACACAGAGGCCACACCCCTTGCACCAGGCAGTATTGATGGTCACAGAAAACTTCCTCGCCACGCTTTCCATCTCCCCCCTCGCCAGATTTGCCCATGTAATCACAATCTTCAACATTATGCCACGGGATAATGTATAAATCAAGCGGCAATGATAGATCTTGTATAAAATTTTGGCAAACTTTTCAATAAATACCGATAATTGCCACTACTCTTTCGTCGGTCCAATCTGAGGTTCTCTCAAGTAAAAGATACGCACAGCGTCAGGAGAAAGCGCAAGACTTCGCCTCTTCTCCCCTATCAACGCCACATTACTCCCCCTGCACCCGTGACGATTTAAGAGGCGCTCTCCAATTGCAGGCGCTGGGAACCTCGCTAAATCATCTCCTACCCATATGACTCTTTTACTACAATTAATATTTTTCACGTTTTTTTCTAATGTATCAAACAATAGAGAGGCAGGAGACATAATAACCTCCGCCTCTCCTTCCTTCAATGTGTAAGCCGCGGCGTACACATATTTCCCCCTGGCCCAAATTACCGGAACTACGAGGCTTCCTTCCTCCAAAAGATCAAAGACCATAGCCTCGAGTGACGAGATCGGGACAACGGAGACGCCCAACCCCTCCGCCAGCGCACAAGCGTAGGATACGCCGACCCTGAGACCCGTGAAATATCCAGGGCCGGTCGTGACGGATATTAAATCTATATCTAAGGAGCACTTATCGACTGATCTCAAGAGATCTTGAACGAGTAACGGAAGGGAGGAAGCCTCTTTCCTGCCCAGATTCACATTGATCTCGCCCAAAAGGCAGCCATCCTGAATGCAGCCCACGCAAGTCCATAAAGTAGAACAATCTATGCCAAGCACTAACGCCATTATCGTTTCGTCGCCTTGTAAAGGCGCTCGCAAGCGTCTTTTAGGGCTTCACGGGCCCTCTCGCCACAGGCGCATATCGATATTCCCCTCGCGCACTCGCCCTCTCGTGGGAGAAAATCGATCGTCACATTCCAATACTCTGAGAGGCCTTCCCTCAGAACAGGTATGGGCCATTCCACGAGTAAAATGTACCCTCTGTCGAGATATTCCTCCAGCCCGAGCATTTCCACTTCATCCGCGCTCAGGCGGAAAAGATCGACGTGGGCCACGCGTTCTCTGCCTTCGTATTCGTTTATTATTGTAAAAGACGGGCTCCGCACGCCCGAAATCCCGAGGCTCTCCGCGATGCCACGGACCAGCGTCGTTTTGCCCGTGCCGAGCTCTCCCTCCAATAACACCGCCAATCCGGGATGCAGCGCTGCGCCGATGCATGTGCCTATAAAAACTGTCTCGCCCTCGGAGCGTGAAATGAATCGGAAAGTCGTCGTCTCTTCAGAGGCTATCGCCATCATTTGCTGCTCCTTCTGCCCAACAAAATGAGTATGAACGTGCCGGCAGCGAGCCCGCCCAGCGCCAAAAAAACCCCGTCCATGGGAAGCTCTCTATGGGTAACTTTTACAGCAGCCAAAAACAGGATCACAGCCACAAACGCCACAGCTGTAGCCTTGACGCCCCTCAAATGGCTGCGGGCAGTTTTTTTAAATTCCTCATCCCAATCGATCTTGTGCCTACGCTTATACACAGCGCAGCTCCTCAATGGCCTGGGGGATATGGCCAGCTATCTCCCTGGCCAGGTGGCCGTCGAATCCGCCCTCTTCGTACAAAATACTTCCGACCCTGCCGTGGATGTGAGCCCCGACGACGCCGGCTTCATAAGGAGAAAGCCTCATTGCCATGAAGGCGCCGACCAGACCGCTCAACACGTCGCCGGACCCCGGAACGGATAGCGCCTGATGCCCTTCTAAGATCACCGCCGTCTGCCGGCCATCGCAGATCAGCGTTCGAGGTCCCTTCAACAGCGCAGGCCCGTATCGCTCGGCGAGCGCTCTGACCGCAGCGAGGCGGGCATTCCCAACGGATGACGCATCGCTATCCAACAATCTCGCAGCCTCGCCCTCATGAGGCGTAAGTATCACATTGTCTCTGCGACATAGCTCTTCAGCTTGACTTAAGCAATACAGAGCATCTGCATCGACCACCATCGGGCCTCTCCATTCATCCCAGATGCGCCTCACCAAGGCCATCGCGCCCTCACCGCGTCCTATGCCGGGGCCTATGACTAAAGCGTCTATCCTCTTAGACCACGGAACTATAACGCTGTCCCATGCCTCTTGAACCAAGCCGCCCTCACGAGACGGCGCAGGCAAGATGATGGCTTCCGGTAGCGCGACAGCCAGCGGCGTAGAAATTTCCTCCGGGAGCACCGACAATACTATCCCCGCTCCGCCCCTGAGAGCGCCCAGCGCGGCCAACAACGGAGCACCCTTATAGACGGATGAACCGCCGACTATCGCCACACAACCCCTGTCTCCCTTATGCATACCCATAGGGCGAGGAGGAAGCATGCGCGCAATATCGAACCTTTCTATAGCATTGACCTCGGCAGCCGGCAGTGACAAGGATTCGAGCGGAACACCTATATCTACCACTGCCACCTCGCCTGCGTAATCCGCCCCCGGCATCACGAAAAGCCCCACCTTTGGAATTAGCATGGTAACCGTGAGATCTGCCCGCACCGCCTCGGCCATCACAGCCCCAGTTGATGCGTCTATGCCGCTCGGTATGTCCACGGCAGCTACGCGCCTGGCTTTGGATGACAGACGTATCAATCGCCCCACTTCGCCCCTCGGAGGTCCGGAACTTCCCGTGCCTAACAGGGCGTCAACTACAAGATCTGACTTGGACACGATCTCGCCTATCTCTTCATCGGACATCTCGCGAGAGGATAAAATCGGAATTCCGCATCGCCTTGCCACGGTGAGATTCAGCGCCGCATCGCCTTTGCACCGCTCTTTGGGGAAAGCTAAGATAACGGTAGGATGTATGCCCCGAATGAGGAGGTGGCGCGCGATTACGAATCCATCGCCGCCGTTATTTCCGGGTCCAGCCAGAATGCACGCCTCGTCGATACCGGGGAATTTATCCAAAAGCACATCCGTCGCGTTCCTTCCGGCATTTTCCATCATCACCGCACCAGAAAAACCGAGGCGACTTGCGGCCTGCTCGTCACAGGCCCTCGCCGCTTCAGCGCTATAGAGCTTGATCATGCGCCTAATCCTCCAATACCACCACAGCAACGGCAAAATCGCCCTCGTGACTTATGCTCAACCAAATCTTACGAATCCCCTTTTTGGAGAACTCCTCTTCGAGAGCGGGCGAAAGGCAAATATGAGGACTACCTGCCTCATCCCTCCTCACCCAAGCCTCGTGAAGCCCCATCTTGGCAAGGCCCAAGCCTGAGGCTTTGGCAAGCGCCTCGCGCGCCGCGAAGGCCGACGCAAGATGCACGGCAGGACGGTAACTACGGTGAGCGTACTCGATCTCCTCATCTACGAAGGCTTTTTTAATGAAAACATCTCTTGCCATCGCCCTCTCAATGCGGGAAACAGAACAGATGTCAACGCCTATGCCACAAATCGTGACCGGATCCCCCGTTTACAAACGGCATTTATCGAACGGCGTCGGAGACCAAAGCCCAGGTGTCGCGAGCGATCACCAGTTCTTCATTTGTGGGAACCACCAAAATGGCCACCTTTGAATCGTCGGTGCTGATAAAGGCTTCCTTTCCGCGCACCTTGTTTTTCTCAGAATCCAGCTCGGCACCCAAAAAGGCCAAGCCCTCGCACGCCTTGGCGCGTATAACATCCGAGTTTTCGCCTATACCGGCCGTGAAGACGATCGCATCGAGCCCGCCCATCGCCGCAGCATAGGCCCCTATATATTTCCGCACTCCGTAAGCTAACATCTCAATGGCCAAGATGGCTCGCTCGTTTTTGGACTCGGCCGCCGCCTCCACGTCTCTCAAGTCGCTGCTTATGCCGGTGAGGCCCAAGAGACCGCTCTCTTTGTGAAGGATGTGGCTCATGGCTTTAGGGTCAAGCCCTTCCTGCTCCATGAGGTGCAGGATCGCAGTCGGGTCCAAATCGCCGGACCTCGTCCCCATAATGACACCCGGGACGGTGCCGAAGCCCAAAGAGGTATCTATCGACTTGCCTCCGTCAACAGCCGTCAGAGAACTGCCATTGCCCAAATGACACGTGACGATCTTCAAATCCTCCAACGGTCGTCCGAGCATCTCGGCAGCCCTGTTGGCCACATAATAATGGCTGGTACCATGGAAGCCGTAACGTCGCACCTTATGCTCCTTGTAGTAGCGATAAGGCAGACCGAACATATAGGCGTGAGGCGGCATCGTTTGATGGAATGCCGTATCGAAAACTGCCACCTGCGGAACTTTCGGCAGAATTTCCATCATAGCCCTTATCCCCATGAGGTTGGCCGGGTTATGAAGGGGTGCCAAAGGCACGCAATCCTCCACAGCGTCCAAAACCTCCTTGTTCACGATCACCGACCTCGCAAAGGCCTCTCCACCGTGGACGACGCGATGTCCTACGGCTACGATCTCGTCCAGACTCTTCAGCACGCCATGTGTCTCGTCAACAAGCAGGTCCAACAGCAGTTTGACCCCGACTTTATGGTTTGGCACGCTCACATCCTGCTTGAGTTCCTCCGCCCTCATGTTCTGATGTTTGATCCTGGACCCCTCTATGCCTACGCGCTCGATGAGCCCCTTCGCCAACACCCCTTCTGTCCGCATGTCGAAGACCTGATATTTGATGGAAGAACTTCCGCAATTCAATACCAACACCTTCATGAGATACGACCTCCCAGCTTTTTGTTATTCTCAAAGGAGGGTACAATGTTTCCTGTCACAGAACTCATCGAAGAGGAGGAGTCCGAATGAACCTCCCTCGCGTGGTAGGAATCGTGGCGGAATACAATCCCCTCCATAACGGCCATGCCTTTCATCTCTCCCGAGCAAGGGAGATCGTAAAAGCGGACGCGGTAGTCATAGTGCTTTCTTCGCACTTCGTCCAGCGGGGCGAACCGGCTATAGCAGACAAGTGGGAACGAGCGCGCATGGCTCTCGCCTCTGGAGCTAATCTCGTCTTGGAGTTGCCCACAGCCTTTTCCTGCCATAATGCAGGCGTCTTCGCGGCAGGAGCAATAGACATCTTGGCTTCCACAGGCATCGTCTCCCACTTAGCGTTCGGGATGGAAAACGCAAAAGATCCAAAAGTTGAAGCGATCGTAGATATTCTAACTCACGAGACGCAGGCATTCAAGGACGCATTGCGTCAAATGCTATCTCAAGGCCGTTCCTTCGTGGAATCTCAAGCTCGCGCTGTGGACTCGTTCCTCCCCGGCGCATTCGCCGTGATGTCTCAACCGAACAACATTCTGGCCATCGCATACATGAAAAGGATGAGGGAAAAGGGCTACCCCATTGAAATTGTCCCCGTTGAGCGCATCGGAGCCCCTTACCACGATATTAAACCCGGACCCACAGCCAGCGCTACAGCCGTAAGGCGCTCGCTATGGGATGGCAATTGGGACGAGGTTTCCGATTCGGTCCCTCCGTCGACCATGGCCATCCTGCGCCGGTGCGCCGCCGAAGGAAGGCTTTTTTACTCCTGGGATAGGTTGTGGCGCATGGTGCGGACTGCGATCATTCGCTCAGAGGCATCAGAGTTGAAAAGATATGCCGAGATGAAAGAGGGGCTCGAGAAGCGCATCTTGAGGGAGGCGTGGAGGTGTCGCAGTTTCGAGGAGCTGATTTCGAGCCTGGCATGCCGGCGCTACCCGAGGGGGCGATTGCAGCGCCACCTCATCCACATCCTCCTCGGGGTGAATCACTGGACGAACAGGGCTTACCAACGCTTAGGCCCTGCCTACATACGGCTTATAGGAGCTGACGGTCGCGGAAGGGCCCTTCTCAGGCAGATGCGCTCAACGGCCGCGCTCCCCGTGATAAGCAGGGCATCGCTTCCCGGAAACAGCTACGCCTCCGAGATGTTGACCTTGGAGCGCAGGGCGTCTGAAATGTGGGAACTCCTCGTCGATAGCCCGGATCCTGGCCGCGAGGCGAGAAGCACGCCCGTCATGGATCCTTGAGACAGCTGCTAAAAACGAGGGAACCTCTCGCGCAGCCGCCTGTATACGCCAGGCGGCACCATGTCCTGGATGGCACCGCCGAAGCTGAAGACTTCTTTCACGACGCTGCTCGAAAGATATGAATATCTGGCTTCCGTCACTATGAAGAGCGTCTCGATCTCCGGGGCGAGCTCGCGATTCATCTGGGCCAGCTGAAATTCATATTCAAAGTCCGAAAGGGCTCGCAACCCCCTGATGATGGCGCGACTTCTTTCTTGGCGCATGAAGTCGACAAGGAGCCCGTCGAAAGCCTTGACCTTTACGTTGGGCAGATGGATAAGGGCCTCGCGTGCCATGGAGGCGCGCTCGTCGACGCTGAAGGTGGCCTTCTTTTGCAGGTTTACGAGGACGGCCACGACGAGCTCATCGAAGAGAGAGGCGGCCCTCTCTGCTATATAAACGTGCCCGTTCGTTATGGGATCAAAAGATCCGGGATAGACTGCCTTTGCCAAATCAATCCCCCTCGGCGAACCTAAACGTCGAAAGGACAGTATCGCCGTACCGCCTCTCATCGACGAGTTGAAGGCATTTGGGTATGCCGTTTACTATCTCCCTGCTCGACCTCTCCAACATTATAACGCCGCCTGGGCGGACGAGACCCCTTTTCGATGTGAGCAGTTCGAGCGTCTCGGTAGCCCAAGATGAATCGTAAGGCGGATCGGCGAAGATCACATTGAAGGAATATCCTCTTTTATCCAGCCACCGAATCGCCCGTCGGACGTCCATAAAGAGCAAAACAAGCCCCTCTTCCGGCTTTACGCCGGCCCTTTTTACAGCCTCACACCGCCGCCTGAGGAGCTCCACGGCCACGACTGGCCTGGCTCCTCTACTCCACGCCTCGAGCGCCACGCGCCCGGTCCCCGCGAAGAGGTCTAAAAAGGCAACATTAGAAAGCGGGCCCAATATGTTAAAAATCGCTTCTATCACGATGGACGTAGTAGGTCTTACGTCTTTCATACGCTCCGACTTGAGGTGCGCGCTTCGCTTGTCCCCTCTCGCAACGGACGCACGCAGTCGAGGGGCTTAATGTCTATCACGGGCGATCCGTTTATGGCCTCTAAGTCCTCTACGACCAAGATGTTGCCATCGCGCCCCAAAAGCTTACAATGGCCCGTGCCTATGCCGTTGGGCCTATTGGGCGAGCAGGTTGCAAAAACTCCGCGCTTCTTCCTGCTGGTGTCGCCTCGGGGGTGCACCATCAACGGTGCCCCAGAAGAGAGATGAAAGGCAAAAAGGACCAAAAGCTCCATGCCGGTTTCAAGCCCTTCAAGCCCTTTGACATACGCTTCGTCCACCACTATCTTTGACTGCACTCCGATAAAGCGATCGGGGTCCATCCTCTCTGTAACTGTATTTTCCACATGTCCTATGGGATAGAGTGGCCATCCGCGCACCGTATCTTCACCCCGCAATAGCGGCAAGCGCTGCCTTTGCCGCTGGAGTTCTAAATGCTTGAGAACACTCATCCAGTTTGACGAGAACGCCATCAGGCTTGGGCACAAATCTGAGGTAAAACCTCTGCTCGAAGCCGTCATCGACAGTGATAACCTGAAGCAACTCCGTTCCATCGTCGCCGCTGAACGCCCCGCCGAAGAAGTATCTATGCGTTCCTTCGCCGCCGCTCGTGCCGGAAATTGCCCTGGCCGGACTCGTTTTGACGCTCAAAATCCGATGCACATGGAAACCCCCTTCGCTCTCTGAAGGAAGGGCAAAATCGTCGACCTTGACGAACCTGAGGCGACATATATCCCTTCCCTGAGTCAACCACTTATCCTCGTATTTGGTGCGCACGGCCCGTCTCGGATTTTTTTCAAAGAGGTCGACCGCCATCGCGCCCGTGGCGGAGATAGCTTGAGCGAACTCTTCAGCGAAAGGCTTTGAGTCGGTAGTCATCTCAAGCGCCCCTTTCGCCTTGAGCGCCGAGGATATGGCCGCCGGGAAATCGCCGTGAGAGAGGCGATACTTCGCATGCCTCTTCTTGGGCCACGGGCAGGGAAAGTTTATATAGGCTTCGTCAAAGGTGCCAGGCGGAAAAGCCTCCTTGAGCATGAAGCGCGCATCCCCCATGACCAAAACGACGTTATCCAACCCTCTCTGCAGCGCCTTCCTCGCGGCTTTGGTAACCGAGGTGACGGAAAGCTCAATGCCGACGAAGCACGCCTTCGAGTCGTTTTGCGCCAACGCCAGGAGAAAATCCCCGTTCCCGAAGCCTATCTCCACGACCTTCCTCTCGCACGCGGCCTTAGAGGCCCAAAAGGCAGGCCATGCGCTATCGGCCGGATGACGAACTACACGATGCAATGCCCAAGACACACATTCGTCCCTCCAACGAGTTGGCGGAGGCGTGTGGGAATCGAACCCACCCAGAGCAGCCCTGGCCACCCCGCACCGGATTTGAAGTCCGGGGTCGACACCAGCCGGCATCCGCCTCCGCGTAAGTCCAACTTATGATAATATTTTTGCAGGCGATTTGTCCAGATTCAGCGGCTTACAAAGAGCGCTTTGACCTTATTGCGGACGCGCTGGAGGGCGTTATATACGCGCTTTTCGTCCCACCCCAACACCTTGGCTGCCTGCGCCGTTCCTCCTGTCTGCAAGTAAGCATCGAGCGCAGCGGTTTCCATGGGCGAAAGCACCGGGATGAGCTCCTTGAGCATCTCCTGACTTTCTGCGCCGCGCGGTTCGTCGTCCGATGCCGATGGCTTGGCCAGTTCTTCTATCTCGTCGAAGCTCTCCTCCGCACGGTGAAGGGTGTTTTTGCGCAAAAACGAGATCATGGCATTGCGAACGCAAGAACGCGCAAAAGGGGGGAACGGACCTCTTTCCGGATCGTAGTGCTGTGTGGCCCTATAAAGGGCTATAAGACCTTCTTGGATGAGGTCGTCCTGCAGATACGAATCCCGGCCGGCCAAAGCCCTGGCGAGCGACCTCACCCACGGCATATATGATATAAAAAGGGACTCGATATCGCTTTCTCGCGGTCTGTACGTCTCTTGTTCCATAAGCTATACCGTCCTTTTTATTTTTTTAAGCGAAGGAGAGATGAGCTTTGGAAGATCTGGCACAAGCCTTGTTAAAAGGATGCACAAAAGAGAAAGGTCGTCAAGTGGTGAGCCTGGATGTGTGCAAGGCCATAGCCGAAGAAAAAGGGATCCCTTTGCGCGATGTGGAGCTCGCAGCGCTCAATGCCGGAATCGTTCCCAAACGATACGAGCGAAACATAGGAACGCTGGGCATAACCGGGCAGATCGACCTGTTGAGATCGCGCGTCGCGGTGGTCGGTTGCGGAGGCCTCGGCGGTTGGATAGCTGAAGTTTTGGGACGGGTTGGGGTCGGAGAGCTCCTGATCATAGACGGCGACAGCTTCTCCGAGAACAATTTGAACAGGCAGCTTTTCTGCACCGAAAAAAGCCTCGGCCTGCCGAAAGTCCAGGCAGCAGCCGAGCGTTTGGCTGTGATAAACAGCGCCCTGACAGTCGTACCTATGAATGTCTTCTTCACCGAAGAAAACGCCGATCGCCTGCTCGGAGGCGCAAATCTGGCCATTGATGCCCTCGATAACAACAGCTCCAGAAAGGTCCTGTTCGAAGCTTGCAGAAGGTTGGGGATACCGGTCGTCCACGGCGCGATAGGCGGCCTTTCAGGCGAAGTCGGTACGGTATTCCCGGGAGATCCCACATTATTCGACGCCCTAAAAGGCGATGTCCCCGACAGGGGCATCGAGACGGTCTTGGGCAATCCGTCGTTTACGCCCGCGGTTACAGCCGCCCTTCAGGTGGCCGAGGCTGTGAAGGTAATAACTGGCGTGGGCACGCCGCTTCGGGCCTCTCTCCTATGGATAGACTTGGAAGAGATGGAGTTTCAAAAGCTGCGCCTCTGAGCTGCTCCCCTAAAGGCCCTCGATCAAGCCTCGCAGAAGCCTGGTCATCCTGAGGGAGGCCTCCTCTGTCGCAGCTAAAACCTCCTCATGGGTGAGGCGCTTCGCCTCCATGCCGGCGGCGTAATTGGCCACGCACGAGATGGCGCAGACCTTCATCCCCATGTGGTTAGCTACAATAACTTCCGGCACCGTGGACATGCCGACTACATCCGCTCCCATGATACGAGCCATGCGTATCTCGGCGGGCGTTTCATAAGAAGGGCCAGGAAAGGCTATGTATATCCCTCTTTTGACCAGTATACCCTCTTTCGCAGCCACCTCCTCGGCCAAAGACAAGAGGCGCTGGTCATAAGCATAAGTCATGTCTGGGAAGCGCGGTCCCCACTCTTCCACGTTGGGGCCGCGCAGCGGATTTGCCCCCATAAAGTTTATGTGGTCGCACACCAAGACCAAATCGCCGGGGCGAAGGCCGTAATGTATGCCTCCAGAGGCGTTTGTAGCTATATAAACGGGGATGCCCCATCTGCCGAAGGCGCGCACGGGGAAGGTGACCTCTTCCATCGAATAGCCTTCGTAATAATGGGCGCGCCCCTGCATGAGCGCCACCAACTTACCTCCGAGGAGACCTATCACGAGCCTGCCGGCATGCCCCGGGGCTGTGGAGCGCGGCCAGTGCGGTATTTCCTCATAAGGAATTACGACGGCATCGTGCATTTCTTCAGCCACCTTTCCTAAGCCGGAGCCCAACACGACCGCGGCTTCTGGTACGGCGGCGACGTTTTTCTTGACGTATTCTAACGCCTCTTCTACGCGTAGTTTTACCTCCACGACATTCACCTCTTCAAGCTATCACTTCTAAAATACCGCGCTCAGCATCTCACGCCTCACGCCCTGGGGTGGCAGTTGTCGTATACATCGCGAAGTTCGAGGTCGAAATGGGTATAGCGCTCTGTCGTCGCTATGGTGGAGTGCCCCAAGAGTTCCTGCAGAGTTCGCAAGTCCAGTCCTCTCCTCAAAAGGTGAGTGGCGAAGGAGTGACGCAAGACGTGGGGATGGAGGCGGGAGGACGAAATGCCGGCCATCTTCCCCCTCCTCCTCACTATGCGCCACAGGTCTTCCCTTGAGAGAGGTTTGCCGCTCCGCGAAAGAAACAGCTTCTCGCACCGCCCTTTGTCCAAATGCGGGCGGCTTTCCTTCAAATAGCGCTCTACGCTGCGACGAACGCTTCCCAAAAAGGGGACCAACCTCTCCTTGTTGCCTTTCCCACGCACGCGGATCGCTTCATTGCCCCAGTCAAGGCTCGAAAGCTCAAGCCCACACACTTCGCTCGCCCTCAGGCCGCATCCATAGGCGCATTCCATGATTGCCCGATCCCTGATGTCTATATCGCGCTTGCCGTCGCAGGAGGCCAAGATCCTTTCTATTTCCCCTTCGCTCAATATCTGGGGGAGGATCTTTCCCTTGGCGGGCAGAGGAGGAAGTCGTTCTCCGCCATCCGCCAACCCCTCTGCCACCAGATAGCGCATAAACGACCGAATGGCTGCGGCAGCGCGTTGGATAGAGGCCCTGCTAATGCCATCCTCAGCCAAAGATCTCAAAAAACGCACAACCCCATCCTGAGTAGGAGGGACGGGGGAAATGTCGTTCTGCGAACAAAAGGCGGCCCACTTGGCGAGGTCCGACGCATAGGATCTCGCCGTGTTCTCGCTGCAACCGAGCTCGAAGCGCAGATAGCTTAAAAAAGAGTCGATCAGCCAGGCCTCCAACGACCCCGCCTCCTCAAGGGTCAACGCAAAAGCATCAGAAGGGCGACCAGCGTCTTGGCGTCCTCTATAGCGCCACTTTCGATCAACCTGAGGCACTCTTCCTTGCTCGTGGGCATCAGGTTTATGAACTCGTCGTCGTCTCCAGGAAGGAACGAGGGGAAGATGTCTTTGGCATGATAGAGGACGATGAGTTCGTTTGAAAAACCCGGCGACGTGAAGAAGCGATAGATCTCGCGGATCTCCCTCGCGTCGAAACCGGTCTCCTCCCTTAATTCTCTTTTGGCGGCGGCGACCAGGTCCTCCTCGTCTTCCACAATGCCGGCAGGCACCTCTATGATCTCTCTGCCCACGGGATAACGAAATTGGCGTATGAGCAAGATCTTCCCGTCTTCGGTCTCCGCAGCGATAGCCACGGCAGTCGCGTGCTCTACGACCTCGCGGTATGTCATCGAGCCGTTGGGCAGTTCCACATGATCGATGCGCACGCGGACGATCTTGCCGTCGTATGCCAAGCGCGAGGCGCATCCCTTCTCAGACGTGTCCATCTACCCGACGTATACCTCCTTGGCGAGCTCTCTGCCGCGTGCGAAGGCCCGCAAGTTCAATTCTGCCAACGCAGCTTTTTTCTTCCCCAAGACCTCTCTGACGACGATTTCGCACGATTCGACGGTAGCTATGTCGGAAAGTTCAGCCAAAACCCCCAATACCACGATGTTCGCGATGCGGGCGTCTCCCAATTCCCTTGCAATGCTGCTCGCCGGCACGGGAACCACTGTCACATCGCTCCTTGCGCCTTCATAGCTTGCTAAATCTTCGTCGTATAACAGAATCCCGTTGCTCTTCAGCTTCGGCTCGAATTTCAAAACGGACGGCTTATTCATGGCCACCAATATGTCAGCAATGCTCACCAAGGGAGAGCCGATCTCCTCGTCGCTCACTATGACGCAACAGTTGGCAGTGCCGCCTCGCATCTCCGGACCATAAGAAGGTATCCAGGCTACGTTGTGCCCATCGCGCATGGCGGCATGAGCCACCAGCTGCCCCAACATCAACACGCCCTGCCCTCCAAAACCTGCCGCTATGAGAGTGCGGGTAAAATCGCCCATGAGCCTTCACCTCCTATTCAGGAACCTTGAATTCCTTCAACGGAAAGACCGGTATCATCTGCTCTTCGACCCAATTTGTGGCCGCAACGGGAGACACCCCCCAGTTCGTCGGACACGTGGAGAGTATTTCCACGAGAGAAAACCCCTTGTCTTCGATCTGCGTCAGGAATGCCTTCTTTATGGCCTCTTTCGCCTTGATGATGTATTTCGGCTTGACGACGGATACGCGGGCTATGTAGCCGGGCGCGGCCAACGTCGAGAGCATCTCGGCCACGCGTATGGGATAGCCGCTCGCCTTTGGATCACGGCCATAGGGGGTCGTGCTGGTCCGCTGGGAGAGCAATGTCGTGGGGGCCATCTGTCCCCCCGTCATTCCATAGATGGCGTTGTTGATAAATATAACGCTGATGCGCTCCCCTCTATTGGCTGCGTGCACGATCTCCGCCATGCCTATGGACGCCAAATCCCCGTCGCCCTGATACGTGAAGACCGTGAGGTCGGGGCGAGCTCTCTTGCACGCCGTGGCCACGGCCGGAGCCCGGCCGTGGGCGGCCTCGTACCAATCCAGATCTATGTAGTTATAGATGAGCACAGAGCACCCGACAGGCGCAACCCCTACCGCCCTGTCCTGGATGCCAAGCTCATCTACCACCTCGGCTATCAGACGATGAGCTATGCCGTGCGTGCAGCCGGGGCAATAGTGGGTAGACACCTTATACATAGACTTCGGACGCTCGGCTATCAAGACTTCTTTCATCGCAGCATTCCCTCCTTCAACGCCCCAGGATCTCTTTGGCCGCTTGGACGACTTCTTCGACCGAAGGGGCATTGCCCCCGCAGCGACCGTAAAAGTGGACGGGGAAGCGCTCCGCCACGCCGAGTTTCACGTCTTCGACCATCTGGCCGCAACTCATCTCCACCGCCAAGACGGACTTTGCGCTCGGGGGGAGTTTTTTGAACGGCTCATAGGGAAATGGCCACGCCGTAATCGGGCGGATCATGCCGGCCTTTATCCCTTCAGCGCGCAAGGCTTTTAGCGATGAGCGCACTATCCTGCTGGTGGTGCCGTAGGCGACCATGACGAGCTCCACGTCGTCGTCCATCATGTAGCTCTCGTGCCTAACTTCATTCTTCTCGATTCTGCGGTATTTCTCCTGAAGGCGACGGTTATGTTCCTCCAAAGGATCGGGCTCAAGGGATAGCGTCTTAACGATGGTTCGCCCGCCGCGCTCTTTCCTGTATCCGACAGCCCACTCTTTCTTATCGGGAAGCTCGAGCTTCTCGGGCGCCTTGAACTCCACCGCCTCCATCATCTGGCCCATAAACCCGTCCACCAATACCATGACAGGGTTGCGGTATAAATCGGCGAGGTCGAAGGCCTTCATGACGAGGTCTATTGCCTCTTGTAATGTCCCCGGCGTCAAAACCAGCAGGCGGTAGTCGCCGTGACCGCCGCCCCGCGTGGCCTGAAGATAATCGGCCTGACCGGGTAGAATGCCGCCGAGCCCAGGTCCAGCGCGCATCACATTCATGATCACGCAGGGGAGCTCAGCCCCTGCTATATAGCTGATCCCTTCAGACATGAGCGAAATCCCAGGGCTCGAGGAGGACGTCATCACTCTGACCCCAGCCCCGGCAGCGCCGAAGAGCATGTTTATCGTGGCGACCTCGCTTTCGGATTGAAGGTAGACCCCACCGACCTCGGGGAGCCTGCGCGACATATATTCGGGGATTTCATTCTGAGGCGTTATGGGGTAGCCGAAGAAATATCTGCATCCGGCTTGGATGGCCGCCTCTGCAAGGGCCTCATTGCCCTTCATCAGTACACGCTCGCCCATCTTCTTTTCACCTCCACAGGTTATTCATCGATGCGGTAGACGGTGATAGCCACATCCGGACAGGTAGTGGCGCACATCTTGCAGGCTATACACCCCTCTTTTGCCTGCGTCGCAGGTCTATATCCCTTGCTGTTGACCTTGTCGGATATGGAAAGCACCTTGGTGGGACAGGCCGCAACGCACAGACCACAGCTTTTGCACAGCTCTTCATCGATCACTACGCGCCCTTTCGGCATTCAGCTTCACCTCTTTTCCCAAGGCATTAAAACCCTCCGCTCGATAGGCCATAACATCGCCTCTGTGTCATCGAATACGGCTGCCACTTCATCATAAAGCGCAGAAGAGACTCCGACAAAAAGTATGGGGATCCCCAAGATTTGTGAAAAAGCATTCACCTTTTCGTATCCGGCCACCACCGCATCGGGCGTAGTAGCTTCCATCAGATGAGGATTGGCGACGAGGGCGGTGGCCTTCGTCTTAGAGGCACGTTCGAGCCCCTGCAGCAGCCTCTGCACTCCATCCGGACTTGCCGTGCTTGGCTGATAGGGGTTCACCACATATAGCAGCGTATAGCCGACCTGGTCCATAAGAGGCGCGATCTGCGCGAGGGCGACAGCTCCTCTTTCGCCCCCTCCGACGTCGATGCAGACCCGTTCGCCTTCTTTCAACAAGGCCCTGCCTACGGCTGGCGGAACGAGAGGCAAGTCGCTCCATCTCGCTTCGCCTGCCGTACAGACTACGGAAAGCCCTTCGGAGAGCGGTAGGTTTGAGAGGCTCCTCACTGTAAAATAAGGGTTCAAGATATCCACGTCGGCCAAGGTTACGCTCTCTCCGAGGGCCAAAAAGGCCATGGACAAATTGAGCGCCCACTCGGTCTTGCCAGCCCCCAAGGCTCCCGTTACCGCTACAGCTTTCCCCCAAGGAAAACTCTTGAAGCGATCCTTGAAGGTTGAGCTCATCCCAAGACATCCCCTTCCTTCAGCCTGGCACCGCGCCACCACGATGCAGCATCTCGAGGCGCTTTCCCCTCCTGCTGCACTTCGAGCAACACGACGCCGCCTTCGCCGCAGGCCACGACCGGTCGCCCTTCCTCAATCTTTACGATCTCGCCGGGCTTGCCACAAATGCCGTCCGCGAGAGAGGTGCGCCAGATTTTCAATATTTTTCCATGTGCGAAGGTGAAGGCGCCGGGAGTAGGATTAAGAGCCCTCACCAGGTTGTGAACGCGCTTTGAGGATTCATCCCATCGTATGAGGGCCTCCTCCTTGGCGATCTTAGGAGCATGGGTAGCCTCGGATTCGTCCTGAGGCTCCTCCCTTATCGACCCTTTAGACAAGCCCTCTAAGACTTCGAGCAAGAGGCGACTCCCCTCGCAGGCCAAGGCCTCGCAGAGCTGGCCCGCGGTCTCATCCGGCGATATGGGGTAGCGGCGCTGGGCCAATATCGGGCCAGCGTCCATTGCATTCACTAACCTGAAGATGGTAACGCCTGTCTCTTCTTTGCCATCTATTATGGCTCTCTGTATTGGAGCTGCTCCGCGGTAGGCGGGTAAAAGCGAAGGATGGATATTGATGCACCCAAAGGCGGGCGCAGACAAGATGGGTTCCTTTATCCTCTGACCGAAATCTACAACTACTATTACATCCGGTGGCTCTTTTTGAGCCATATCGAGGAGAATCGGTTCACGGTTTACGTCGCGCGCCCGTATCAACGGCCAGTAACCGGCTTTCGCCACTTCCTCCAGAGGCGACAGCGATTCCTTCAGCCCCCTTCCGGCGGGTTTGGGAGGCGGCACTACCACGACCTCGAAGTGCAAAAAGGCGGAAAGCTCGAGGAAACACCTCGCAGCAAATCTCCCTGAACCCATAAACCACAGACGCAATATATCATTCGTCCCTTCGCTGGCGCTTCATCTTTTTCTTCACGAGTTGCCTTTTCATCGGAGAAAGGTGATCTATGAAAAGCTTTCCTTCGAGATGGTCGATCTCGTGGAGCAACGCCCTCGCCAGGAAGCCCTCAGCTTCGATGGTATAGAGCTTGCCCTCTTCGTCCATGGCCTCGACGGTAACTTTCTGGGGACGCTTTATGTTTTCAAATATCCCGGGGAAACTGAGACACCCCTCTTCTCTCTCTTCCTCGCCCTCTTGAAGCAGGATCCGCGGATTGGCCAGGACCAATTTCTTGTCCTCCCAAGCCACCACGGCGAGTTTGCGATTCACTCCAACTTGAGGTGCTGCAACCCCGACTCCGTCATATGAATAAGTGGTCTCGAAAAGGTCCCTTACCAACGAGCGCAGTTCTTCGGAAAAATCCTCGACCGGCGCATTCCTCGCCCTTAGGCGCGAATCGGGATAGGTGAGAATCTCGCGCACCGCCAAACAAGCCAACCCCCCATAAAGTGCAAGTCCCGACGCCCCCGCGTGCGGGGGCGTCTATCTGTATATGAAATCCTTTTATATTATACACCCTATTCGGACAGTTGGCCTTTTATAAGCTCGCCGATCGTGACGGATGGTTCGTCGTTCTGAAACTCCGGCCCTTCCGCCTTGGCCTCGCGGTTCCTTCGCTCTTCGCCTCGACCCCGCCTGTTCTTCCGCTCCTCTTCTTCCTGAGTAGCCTTAATGCTGAGCCTGATCCTGCGCTCCTTGGGATTGACGTCGAGGATTCGAGCCGTCACTTCCTCTCCCTCGCTCAAGACGTCGCTGGGCTTGTTCACAGGGCGTCTGGCGATCTGAGAGACATGGATCAACCCCTCAACGCCCTCCTCGAGCTGAGCGAAGGCGCCGAATTCGACGAGCCTCACGACTTTCACTGTCACATCGTCGCCCTTGTGATATCGCTCCTCGACGCCGAGCCACGGGTCGTGAAGCTGCTTATAACCGAGGCTGATGCGCTTTCGCGACGGGTCGATCTCGAGGATCTGCGCCTCGACCTGCTGGTTCTTCCTCAAGACATCCCTGGGGTGCTTGATCCGCGACCAACTCAAATCGCTTATATGAATCAGCCCTTCTACGCCGGGTTCGATCTCCACGAAAGCGCCGAAGTCCGTAAGGTTGGTGACATTGCCCACAACGCGATCGCCGACCTTCCAGCGCTCGACCGCCATATCCCACGGGTCCGGTTGGGCCTGCTTGATGCTGAGCGATACGCGGCCGCTCTCCTTGTCCAACCCTATGAGTTTGACGGAGACGCGCTCTCCCTTTTTGACCACATCGCGAGGTCTCGCGCTGCGCCTCCAAGAAAGCTCGCTGACGTGCACCAGGCCTTCGATGGCTCCCAAGTTCACGAAGGCGCCGAACGAGGTTATGCTGCTCACGGTTCCCTCGAGTATGTCGCCTATGGATACGGAGTTGTAAAACTCCTCGCGCTTTTTGGCCGCTTCCTCTTCCAAGAGGATCCTCCTTGACAATACGAGGCGCCTCTTGCGCTTGTCCATCTCGAGGACCTTCACCTCGAAGGGCTCTCCGATAAATTTCGCCTGGTTTAAGAACCTTCCCTCCTCGGCCAGGTGGGATATGGGGATGAACCCTTCGATGCCGAAAGCATCTACGATGATCCCGCCCTTTACCTTCCTCAGGCCTACGACCTGGATGACGCCGTTGGCCTTCACGGCCTCTTCCAAGGCTCTCCACCGCTCGTCGAACTCGAGGCGCCAGCGACTCAAGAACACTTGGGTCTCCTCGCCTCGAACGATCTTCGTAACCTGCACTCGCACCGTGTCCCCTACCTGCGGAAGGTCAGCTTTATCCACCAAAACGCGATGAGTCCACTCATTTTTAGGCAAGAAACCCTCGCACTTGTAATTTATGTCCACCAACCATCCGTCATCGTTGGCGTTGACGATCTTGCCTTCCACAGCCTTGCCTCTGAAGATGTTGCCGACCTCATAATCTTCAAGCATGTGCTCCATGCTCTCGCCGCTTCTCCTCGCCGCTTCGACGCGGTTTGAGGTTTCGGGCGCCGCCGCTTCCTGCTCAGCAGCCTGCACCTTGACCGCTTCGGCACCGCTTTCTACCTGCTCGCTTTCTGTCCCTTCGACGGAAAGCGGCGTATCTATTCCCTCTTTTTCATCCATCTGCCCTTTTTCAGGCTCCTCAAACATTACCTCTTATCCCCCCATCGACCGCCGTCTCAACCTCGATACCAGATCTTCTATCAGCCAATCCGGGGTGCTTGCCCCAGCGGCTATGCCTATCTTCTCCTTGCCTTCCAATCCCCCCCAATCTAACTCATCGGCGCTCTCGACCCATTGAACGCCGACTCCCGTAGATTTTGCGATGCTCACCAGCTTGCCGGTATTGGCGCTGTTGCGGCCGCCTATGACTATGATGCCATCGGCTTTGCCGGCAAGGCGCCTCACCGCTTCTTGCCTGGAAAGCGTCGCACTGCAAATTGTATTGTATAATCGCAACTCCTTGGCCTTCGGCACCAAGGAAGCGCTTACCGCCGCCAGGATGTCCTCCTTCTGGGTGGTCTGAGCTACCACACCGAGGGCAGCACAGGAGGGGACGAGGTCGACTTGCGAAGGGTCGCTCACCACGAAGGAGTTGCCCACGGCGTATCCCCTTATGCCTTGGACTTCGGGGTGATCGGGGTCGCCCACTATGACGACCGCATACCCCTCCTTCGAGAGGAAAGCGACCTTCTCCTGGACGTTGCGCACGAACGGACACGTGCCGTCCACTATTTCACAGCCTCGGCGGCGCAGCTCTTCGATGGCCTGCGGAGTGGCGCCATGAGCCCTTATGAAAGCCGTGCCCCCGTGGGGGATCTCCTGCGGGGAATTAACTACCACGAGGCCCATCCTTTCCAGGCGCTTCACCTCTTGCGGATTGTGAATGGGACTCCCCAAGGCGTAAACCTTGCCCTTAGAGCTGATGGAGCGTTCGAGCTCCCCTATGGCCCTCTTGACCCCGAAACAAAGGCCTGTCGGGTCAGCCAGGATCACGATCATAAAATCCAACCCTCGAAAGCGCGGCGCATATGCCCCTCCATATCGCTCAACAACGCGCGATTAGAAATACAGGAAATATCATACCATATAACGTGAGAAAAGTTCTTAAACCACGTCATCTGTCTCCTCGCAAAGGCCTTGGTCGACTTGGCGTCGAGCCTCGCAGCCTCTTCGAGCGTGATGTGCCCCTTGTGATATGCCACCAGCTCTCTGTAGCCGAAGCCCTGCATGGCCGGCAGCTCCTCCCCGTATCCCTTCGAGAGTAGGTATGCCACCTCCTCGACGAAACCGGAGGCGAACTGCCTCTTTATGCGGTTTTCTATGCGGCTGTAGAGGTCTTCCCTGGGCCTGTAAAGCCCCAAGTAAAGGACGTCGTAAAGCCCGCCCATGCGACGCCCTTCTTTGCGCCACCACGAAGCGGTGCGCCCGGTGAGGAGATATATCTCAAGCGCCCTCGTGACCCTCCTTAGGTCGTTAGGGTGAAGCTTAGA
This sequence comes from Synergistales bacterium 54_24, assembly GCA_001508935.1. GTDB lineage: Bacteria > Synergistota > Synergistia > Synergistales > Thermosynergistaceae > Thermosynergistes. The sequence goes on along the minus strand of LGFQ01000001.1, from coordinate 11,007 downwards.
GGCCGTTTCCGGGTCTATTCGGGCGAGCTCCTCATGCAGAGAGGACCTCCCCTCTTCCTTAGCCCTGCTTTCGAGCTCCTCTCTCAATTTCAAGTCTTTGGGCAACTGGGACGTCAGGATGCCGTCTATCAGGGCCTTGTAGTAAAAGGGCGTCCCCCCTACGAGGAGCGGATAGCGCCCTCTCGACCGTATATCTTCGATGGCGCTTCCGGCCAGGCTCACGAAGTCGGCTGCAGAAAAGATCTGGTCAGGATCTACCACGTCGATGAGATGATGGGGTATGACCTTGCGGACTTCGAGAGAGACCTTGTCCGTGCCGATGTCGAGGTAGCGATACACCTGGCGCGAATCCACCGAGACGATCTCGCATCCGAGCCGCTGGGCCAGTTCGAGACTCGCCTCGGTCTTTCCCACGGCGGTGGGCCCGATGATTGCCACGATCGAGCGCTTTTTCATCGACCCCTCCCTAAAAAGGGCGACCTCGCGCATCAAAGGCCCTCCCGCTTGGCGTCGAGGAAGCTCTGCAACATCACGCTGGCCGCCACTTTATCGATCTTCTTGCGCCTATCGAGCCTCGAAACGTCCCCCTCGAGGAGAGACCGTTCCGCAATGGTCGTCGTAAAGCGCTCGTCCCACACCTCGACTTCAAGCTCAGGAAAGCGCGACCTAAGGAGTTTTACGACCCTGCGCATGCGGCGCGCCTCGACCCCCTCGAGCCCGCTTGTCCTCACCGGCAGGCCGACCACTATTTTCGAAACGTCGTAGAGCTCGACGAGCTCGGCAAGCCTTTCGAGCCACTCCGAACGCCTCGACAACACCGCGATCCCCTGGGCGAAAAAACCCAGGGGATCGCTCACAGCCACTCCTATGCGCACTTCGCCCACATCCAAACCCATGATCCTGGGCATTACGAGCTCAACATCCTCCTCAATATCTCAGGTACGCCGCTTAGCGCCTCTTCCACCTTCGACGGGTCTATTCCGCCGACTTGAGCCATCTGTGCCTTGCCGCCTCCTCCGCCGCCCGCAAGGGAGGCCACTTCCTTCGCCAGCTTGCCGGCGTGAACGCCAGCTCTTACGGCAGCCTCGTCGGCCATGATGACGAGTTGAGCACGCGCTCCGTCACGGCTCGCCAAAACCACGAGCGAGCGGGGCTGCTTGGACTTAACGCGGTCGCCCAATTCCCTCAAAAGCCCCACATCCGCGCCGTCGAAGGCCGCCGTTACGACAGAGACACCTCCTACCTCTTCCCTCTTGCTCAAGATATCGTCGATGCGAGCGGCGAGGGCCTGGAGTTTCGCCTCCTCAAGGGCGCGCCGCAGGGATTTTATCTCATCTTGGAGGGATCCGATCTGGTCGCAGACCGCGAACATATCCGCGCCGAGGCGCTCGGCTGCGCCGCGCAGTTCCTCGTATGCCTGCCTCAAACAATTGAACGCAGGCATTCCGGCCACAGCCGTTATCCGCCTGGCGTCGGCCCCTATGCCCTCCTCGCGGACAATCTTGAAAAGCCCTATGTCGCCAGTGGCGTCCACATGAGTGCCGCCGCAGAGCTCGGCGCAGAAACCAGGAATGCGCACCACGCGCACCTCTTCTCCGTATTTCTCCTCGAACAGCGCCTTCGCCCCCATGGCCCTGGCGTCCTCTAAAGACGTCAGAAAGACCTGGAGGGGCACATTGGCCTGTATCTCGGCGTTCACGATCTCTTCGATCTTTTTCGTCTCATCGTTAGAGATGGGCGCAAAGTGCGCCAGATCGAGGCGCAGATATTCCGGCGTAACGAGCGAACCCGCCTGGCGGACGTGAGGCCCCAAGACCCTTACGGCAGCCTCGTGAAGCAAGTGAGTCGCGGTGTGATGCCGCCTGATGGCCCAGCGCCTCTCCTCGTCCACGATGGCCCTAACCCTTATTCCCACGGATGCACGCCCCTCTTCCACCGTGCAGAGGTGCGATACGAGGCCGCCTTCCGCATACTTCACATCGTCGACCCTAAGCCTTGCGCCATCGGTCGTTATCCACCCTTTATCCCCAACTTGACCCCCTCTTTGCGCGTAAAAGGGGGTCGAAGATAAAAAGACTTCCACTTCGTCTCCAGGTTCCGCGCTATCGGTTCGCGCCCCGCCTTTTACGATGGCTAAAACCTCGGCTTCAACCTCAGTAAGGGTATATCCCTCAAAGGGCGTATCGCCGAGATCTCCGTAAAGTTCGAGATATACGCTTTCCTTCAGAGCAGAGGGACGCCTGCCGGCGGCGCGGGCGAGTTCGCGCTGCCTTTCCATCTCCTTCGCGAAGCTCTCTCTGTCCACGGAAAGCCCTCTCTCTTTGCATATCTCCTCGGTGAGCTCCAGTGGGAAGCCGTAGGTGTCGTACAGGACGAACGCCACATCTCCGGGCAGGAGTTTTTCTCCCCTCAAGAGGCGAGAGGCAATTTCAGCCTCTAACAGTTCGGTGCCCTGTTCGAGCGTGCGCGCAAACCGCCGCTCTTCCAATTCCAAGACCTGCTCTATCGTAGATCGGCTCTCCACCAGCTCCTCGTAGGGATCGGCCATCAGATCTATGACCACAGGCAAAATATCTGCCAGGAACGGCCTTTCCAAACCTATGAGATGGCCGTAGCGGATGGAGCGGCGGATTATGCGCCTCAAGACGTATCCCCTGCCCTCGTTAGAGGGCAATACCCTATCGGCGACCAAAAAGGCCATGGCCCTGATGTGGTCCGATATCACCCTGACGGCCATGTCCTGGCGATCGTCGCTGCCGTAACGGATGCCGGCCAAGGCGCAAACGCGCTCAACGATAGGTCTGAAGAGGTCCGTGCCGAAATCGTTTTTGGCCCGCTGGACAACGGAGCAGAGCCGCTCGAGCCCCATACCGGTGTCTATATTCTTCTTGGGCAGAGGGTGGAGGGCACCTTCTGCGTCCCTATCGTATTGCATGAAGACGAGGTTCCACACCTCTAAGTATCTATCGCAGCTGCAACCCACGCCGCAGGAGGGCAAGCCGCAGGAGAACTCCGGCCCCTGGTCGTATATCAGCTCAGAGCAGGGGCCGCAGGGGCCCACCGGCCCCACGGCCCAGAAGTTGTCGTCCTCTCCCAGCCGCACTATCCGCTCCTCGGGAAGCCCCACAGACTTGTGCCATATCTCGAAGGCCTCGTCGTCATCGCGATATATGGTGGCGTACATCCGGTCGGCTTCGAGACCTATGACGCGGGTCAAAAACTCCCATCCCCACGGTATCGCCTGCTCCTTGAAGTAATCACCAAAGCTGAAATTCCCCAACATCTCGAAGAATGTGTGATGCCTGCCTGTTCTACCCACATTGTCTATGTCGTTCGTCCTCAGGCACTTCTGCGCCGTGACGGCCCTTTTGACCTCGGGCTCCCTCGCGCCCAAAAAATAGGGCTTAAACGGCACCATTCCCGCTATGGTAAAGAGCACCGTCGGGTCATCGGGGACCAGCGGAAAACTTTTGTAATGCTTGTGCCCCCGCTCTTCAAAAAACGAAATAAAAGCCTCTCTCAAGTTTCGTCCGCTCTTCCATTCCATCTCTACAAAGCCACGCTCCTATCGCTACAGCGTATCCTCAACGCCCGACGAGGTGCCTGCGGCACCTAACCGCCTCTTTTACAATGCGCTCAGCGTCGGCTCCGAGGAACTCTCCATCCTTATAGATCCACCTGCCGGCTACCATCGTAGCCTTCACGTCGGCAGAGGAACCCGCATACACGAGGTAACCTGCCAAGCTGTCGAGATCCCACCCGACGTAATGGGGGCGGTCGAGATCCACCAAGACCAGATCAGCCTGCCACCCCTCGCAGATCCTCCCCACATCGGCAAAGCCCAAGGCCTTGGCGCCCTCGAAGGTGGCCATGTTCAGCACCTGAAGGGCTGTGACGCATGAGGGATTTCTCTTTATGCCTTTGTGGAGGAGGGCCGCGGTGCGCATCTCGCCCCACACGTCCAAGCGATTGTTGCTGGCGGCGCCGTCGCTTCCCAACGCCACGTTCACGCCGCACTCAAGCATCTCCGGCAGTGGCATTACCCCGCTGCCGAGCTTCAGGTTGCTGCTCGGGTTGTGTACGACCGCCACGTTACTTTTTGCGATCTCGCTCAGCCGGTCGCGGGGAAACCAAACGCCGTGCGCCAGAATGAGGCTCGAAACGTCGAGCAGCCCGACTTCGCTCAAAAAAAATACCGGGTCTCTGCCGAGTTCCTTTTCGATGTAATCGAGCTCCCACTCCGTCTCAAGCCAATGGACATGTACGCCGAGGCCGCGCTCCCGCGCTGCTTTGGCCACCTCGGCCATCATATCTGGGGGGACCGTATACGGCGCGTGTGGCCCGAGCTGAACGCTCACCAGGCCTCCCCGGCCGTTCCACTCGTCAGCCAAGGCGAGGCCGATCTTCAAAGTCCTCTCCTCGGCTCCTATGATGCCCTGGCATATGCCGCACCTCATGCCCACTTCGATGGCCGCCTGCGCCACCTCGTCCATGAAGAAATACATGTCGCCGAAGCACGTGACGCCGCACGAGGCCATCTCGACCATGGCGAGGAGCGCCCCAAAGTAGATGTCGCGCCTCTTCAGCCGCCTTTCGACAGGCCATATCTCCTTTTCGAGCCACTCTTGGAGGGCCTTTTCTTCTCCTAACCCCCGAAGGAGCGTCATGGCCGCGTGCGTGTGGGTGTTTACGAACCCGGGAATGAGGGCCAGCCTCTCCTTGCCATCTACTGCTACGTCGCCACCGCATGAGCCCGCCGGCAAAACGGCGGCGATGCGCCCTCCCTCGACCGCCACATCGCAGGCATGCGCTCGCTGCATCGAGCCGTCGAGGGCGATCACGTTAGAAATCAACATGTCATTCCCTCCACTCCCGCATATACGACTCCTGCTCCGGCGTCATCGCCTCGAGTTTTATGCCGAGGGTCTCGAGCTTTAACCTCGACACCTCCAAGTCTATCTCCTCAGGGACCTTGTGCACCCCCGGCTCCAAGTCGTGCTGAAAGACGTAGATGGTTGACAAGAGTTGAAGGGCGAAGCTCAAATCCATGATCTCTATCGGATGGCCGTCCCCGGAGGCAAGGTTGACCAGCCTTCCCTCGGCCATCAAGTGAATGCTCCTGCCGTCCGGCAATTCGTAAGTCCAAACCCCGGGGCGGGAGACGAACCTGCGCGACGCGAGCTCCTCGAGTTCCGGTATGCTTATCTCCACATCGAAATGGCCGGCGTTGGCCAGCAGGACGTCGTTTTTCATCTTGACGAAATGCCTCTTCCTTATGACGCCGATATTGCCGGTGACCGTGATGAATATGTCGCCGATGGAGGCAGCCTCGTCCATATCCAGCACGGAAAACCCGTCCATATAAGCCTCAAGCGCCCTGTGCGGATCGACTTCTACGACCACCACCCTCGCCCCGAGGCCGCGAGCCCTCGCCGCCACGCCCTTGCCGCACCACCCATAGCCCGCAACCACCACGGCTTTGCCCGCTATTAGGCGGTTCGTGCTCCTCGTGATCGCATCCCACACGGACTGCCCTGTGCCGTGGCGATTGTCGAAAAGGTACTTGCTGTATGCGTCGTTGACGGCGATGACGGGCATCCGCAGGACCTTCTCCCTGGCCATGGCCTTGAGCCGCCTCACGCCCGTCGTCGTCTCCTCGCACCCTCCCTTTATCTGAGGCAGGATGTCGGGCCGCTTTTCGTGCACCATTGCGATCATGTCTCCGCCGTCGTCTATGATGACATGCGGATCCCACGCCAGAGCCGAATAGATGTTGGCTAAATATTCCTCCGTCGTCATGCCGTGCCAGCTGAAGACGTGAACCCCTCTGGCCACTAAAGCCGCGCAAACGTCATCTTGCGTGGAGAGCGGATTGCTGCCGGCCGCAAAGACCTCGGCCCCGAGCCGCTTGAGCGCACAAAGCAGGCACGCCGTCTTGGCCTCCAAATGAAGGCACGCCGCCAGGCGAACGCCTTTCAAGGGCAAACCGCCCTTCAGACGCCCCTGAAGCGACTTTAGCACCGGCATGAATCGCCACGCCCACGCAATCTTCTCCTCGCCCTGATCCGCCAGGGCCGGATTTGCTATATGAAACTCCTCCATGGCCAAAAACCTCCTAAGTGGCTTTCATAGCCCGCTCGATGCTTTCGCCGTAGGGCGGGCGCAAAACTCCGACTTCCGTTATTATGGCGGAGACGAGTTCCGACGGCGTCACGTCGAAAGCGGGATTCCAAGCCGAGATCTCCCGAGGAACGACAGTCTTCCCGCCAAAAGAGCGCACCTCTTCGGGGTCCCTTTCCTCTATCGGGATCGCCTCGCCTGAAGGAACTTGTACATCTATGGTGCTCCTCGGTGCGGCCACGTAAAAGGGCGTGCCAAAGTGCGAGCTCGCTATGGCGAGGCCCAACGTGCCGATCTTGTTCGCCACGTCGCCGTTGGCCGCTATGCGGTCGGCCCCAACTATAACGGCATCGATCGCCTTCTTCCTCATGACGAAGGCCGCGGCGCCATCGCAGACGACGGTAACGTCGAAGCCGTCCTCTTTGAGCTCCCACGCCGTGAGGCGCGCCCCCTGAAGCAGCGGCCTCGTCTCGTCTACGAAGACCTTTATGCTCTTGCCCGCTTCTTTGGCGGCGCGGATCACCCCCAAGGCCGTGCCATATCCGCCTGTGGCCAAAGCGCCGGCGTTGCAGTGCGTCAAGACCGCAGCCTCAGCAGGCAAAAGAACCTCCCCCTGCCTCCCTATGGCTCGGTTCGTCGCCACGTCCTCCCTGTGTATGGAAAGGGCGAGCGCTTCGGTCCTCGAGGGCAGTTCGCCCTCGCCCGAAGCCGTTACGACCTCTTTCATCCTCTCCATGGCCCAAAAGAGGTTTACCGCCGTGGGGCGCGTCCGCGAGAGGCGCTCTATCGCGCCAAAGGCCGCACCTTTTCCCTTCGAGGCCGCCAGAGCGACTCCGTAGGCTGCGGCTATCCCTATGGCTGGAGCTCCGCGCACGACCATATCTTCTATAGCTTTAGCCACGCCTTCAGCATCTTCGCAGCGATAATACGATATCTCCCAGGGTAATTTCCTCTGGTCCAGCAGATCTAAGGCTCTTCCTCTCCACTTGATAGGCTCGGGGAGCACGTCTTCACCTCCCTCAACCAGTGCGGGAGGAGCGTGATCTCCTGCACGTCCGCCGCTGCATCGCCGTCGGAAAACTGCACCTTCAACTCGTCGCCGACCTTCAGGTCGGAGGCCTGCGTTACGACGTGTCCGTCGGCGTCCAGGCAGGTTACCCACCCTCTGTCGAAGGCCTTGAGCGGCGACAGCGCGTTCAAAGAGGCGGCGCTTTCGGCCAGCCTTCCTTCGGCTTCAGAGAGGCGCGCTTCGACAGCGTAATTCAGCCTAAAGAGGGCGTCTTCCGCCGAGCGCTCACCCGCCTCCAAGTGGCCCCTCAGGCAAGCCGATACAAGGTTTTCCTTCAACCTCGCGAGCTCGCTTTCAAGGCGCTCGATCCTCTTTCCGAGGCAGAAAGAGGCGTTTTTCTCCATGGCTTCGAGGCGCCGCAGCAGCTCCATCCGATCCGGGAAAGCCATCTCTGCGGCGGCTGAAGGGGTCGGAGCGTGGACATCGGCGGCGAGGTCCGAAAGGGTGAGGTCTATCTGGTGTCCAAGCCCGGTAATGAGGGGCACCGGAACGCTCCTGATGGCCCTCACCACCCGCTCATCATCGAAGGGGTTCAGGTCATCCCTGCTCCCGCCGCCCCTCACGAGCAGCACGACCTCTACGTCCTCTATGCCTCCGGCGATGCGCAGACCCCTCACGATCTCCTCGGGCGACTCCAGGCCCTGGACCAAACACGGCACGACCACGATCTCGCACTGCGGAAAGCGATGGCTGGCCACTTTTATCACATCTTGGACGGCAGCGCCAGTCGACGAGGTTACGACGGCCGCCTTCATCGGATAAGCCGGCAGCGGGCGCTTGAACCTCTGCTCGAAGAGCCCTTCTTCCTGAAGGCGTTTCTTAAGCTCTTCCTTCGCTCTGGCCTGGGCGCCCTTGCCCAATGGGCGTATATCTCTAACGTAGAGCTGGTATGTCCCCCTCTGGCCGTATACGCTCACCCTTCCCTCGACCAACACTTCGTCTCCGTCTCTGGGCCAAGAGGGGATGCGAGAGGCGTCTCCGCGGAAGAGGACGCAGTTGATCCGGCTCTCTTTCCCTGCGAGGACGAAATAGACGTGGCCGCTCGTGTGCCTTTTGAAGCTGGAGATCTCCCCGCGGACGACAATCGACGACAGAAGGCTGTCGCTCTCCAAGAGGAACCTTATATATTCCGTAATTTCATCCACGCCGAGGATCTTGACCTTCTCCTGCACCGACGCTTTCCTCCAATTCCAGGGCACGGACGATTCGCCCCAAGACGCCGTTCACGAAACGGCCCGAATGCTCCGTGCCATATTTTTTAGCCAGATCCACAGCCTCGGATATAGCCACAGGCAGCGGGACCAGCCTGGCAATCACGCCTTCATACAAGGCCAGCCGCACGGCAGCCAAATCGACAGCCACCATCCGCTCGGGCCTCCATCCCACCACATGACGGCGTATCTCGTTGTCTATCTCGGCGCGCACGGCCCACACTCCCCGCAACAGAGAAGAGGCGTATTGGATGACATCCCCTCCTTCCCCCTCTTCGAAGGGGAACAGTTCAAGCGCCTCCTCTGCGTTCTGGTCGGGGCGCAAGTCCAGGGAATATAAAAGCTGCAGGGCGATCTCGCGGGCTCTGTGGCGGCCGCGCGAAAGCGGCACCTTTTTCACCTCCTGCGACATCTTAAGGGGTTGGAAGGGGAAGTTTTATCTCTCGCAACCACAAAGTGCGCCACACCATATCCGGCAAATCCCCCGATACAGACTGTTAGAGAACGCCAGAAGCCTAACTGGACGAAAGCGACGATGGCTGAAGCGAGCACAGCCCAGAAGAGAGGGTGCATGTAAAGGCGGCTGGGTTCGGGCAGGGAGGGGACCTCCTCCTTTAAAGCCCACCCCACGCGGACCGACGAAAAACCGATCCTCTTCAAGTCTCTCTCCAGGTCTGCGGCCAACGCCTCGACCTGACGAAGATCAGAATCGGGGCGCGTCAAAAACAGGTAAAGCCTACCCTCCTCGGCTACAAAGGATACGTCTTCGCATTCGTAGCCAAGAGGCAGGCGACGGCGCAGGAACTGCAGCAGTGCATCCTTTTGGATCCATATAGACCCCAGGTCATTCGCCTTCCATAAATAGTGCACAGCCCTCCCCCCTATGCAGCAGAGGCTGCCCGCGGATCAAAACAATTCCACCGCCACCAGAAGCTCAACCTTCCTCTTTGAAGGCTTCTGCATCCTGCCGTTCGGCGCTCTCGCTCTCTTTTGGCGCCTCCTCCAGCGGTCGGCCGTCTTCGAAGTGTATGCCCTGCACGTAGATGTTGACGGCCTTCACCGTATATCCGGTATACTGCTCGAGCTGATCCTTGATCGTCTCTTGAAGGTCCCACGCCACATCCGGTATGCGAAGGCCATATCTTACCGAGATGTAGGTATCCACGGTCACCTGCGGATTCTCTTCATCCTCGAGAGATATGCGGACGCCCCCGTACATCTTGCGGCCGAAGCCCATCTTGGACATCATGCTGCCCGCGGAGGGCTGCACTCCCTTAATTGTGCGGAGGGCCTGCATCGCTATTTGGCCGATGACGGACTCATCGATCTTGACCTCTCCTCGTGGCCCCTCCACCGGCACCAACGGTCTGGCCTCCACGGCCTCTTCCAACGCCATTTCCTCTTCTTCTTTTTCTTTCAATTCTTCAACTTCTCTCTGTTCGGAAACCTCTTCGGAAGCCATTTCCTCTTCTCGCTTTCTTTCCTCCTCCACCTGATCCACCCCCTCACGTCTTTCAAGATCGAGGAAGGTCAAAAAAGCCCCCACAACTGGGGCACTGCAGCTGTTCCCCCTCCTCGTACTCGTCGGGCTGGTAATAAAAACTGTGCCCACACACGGGGCAGGTAAGAGAGGCATAGAATTCCTCATAATCTTCCTCTACCCCTTCGGCCTCCTCTCCCCCTTTGAGGAGGTCCACCTCGTCGTGAAGATCGCTCATCTCGTCCTCCAACCTCAGACAGCTATCGAGGACGTCGCTATAGACCTTCTCGCCCTCGTCCACCCTCTGCTTGAGCTCCTGCAGCTCAAGAGAGAGCGAATCGATGGCGCAAAATATCGCATCGAACAGCCTCTTCTCGCCTTCATCGGCTGGAGGGGCACCTTCGAGCAAGCCTTTGAGGTAGGCTACGGCTTCTCGTGAATTCATCCTTTTTCCTCCTTCCCCGAAAGGAATCCCTATTTAGCGCGCTCGATGTAGTTTCCGGTGCGCGTGTCCACGACGACCACATCTCCCACTTCGACGAACATGGGGACGGTTATCACGAGGCCGGTCTCGAGCGTAGCGGGCTTTCCTCCGCCGCTCACGGTATCGCCCTTGAAGCCCGGCGGAGTATCGACTACTTTTAGCTCCACTGATTTCGGAAGCTCGACGCCCGCCACCCTGCCGTCAAGCAGCTGGAGGGTCACCTCGAGGTTACCGCGGAGATATCCGGCGCCTTCGCCCAAGACCTTTTCGGGCACATAGACCTGATCGTAGCTCTCCAGCTCCATGAAGACGTAATTGTCGCCATCTCGATACATGAATTGCGCGGGCTTTTCCTCGAGGATGACGCGCTCAAATCTCTCGGTGGGACGAAAGGAGTTATCGACGATGGAGCCGTTGTTCATGTTGCGCAATTTGGTCCTCACGATGGCTCCGCCGCGTCCCATTTTGTGATGCTGGCAATCCACTATCTCCCACACTTCACCCTGCCATCGCACCTTCATTCCCTGGTGAAAATCGACGGCTTCTACGATGTCCGCCATCCAACTACCACCTGCTCTTTCAACCCGACTCTGAGTCCAAATGACGCTTCATAGGATACAACAATCGCACTCTCCTGCCAAGG
>LGFQ01000123.1 GCA_001508935.1 Synergistales bacterium 54_24 | reverse complement strand
GAGCGAACCGAGATGGCCAATAGATACAACGCCAGCGTTTTTGTGAGCCTTCACTGCAATGCCCTTCCTGCCGGTAGACAAGCTAAGGGGTTTGAGATTTACATAATGGCTCTTCCCACTGATAAAGATGCACTACAGCTCGCAATATTGGAGAACCGAGAATTGGAGGACGGAGGTCTGTCGGTGGAGGCTGCCGACAAAAAGACGCGGACGCTCCTTCAAATATTGGGCGATATGGAGCAGAACGCGAAGATCGTGGAGAGCACATCTTTTGCGGAGGTATTGCACAGATGCACTTCAAGTAAAGGTATATCGGTGCGCAGGGTGGCTCAGGCCCCCTTCTTCGTTTTGAGGGGTGCGGCCATGCCCGCCGTTCTGCTCGAAATGGGATATATCACCAACTCGAGCGAGGCCAAGCTGTTGTCAAATTCTTCTTATCAGCAGAAGTTAGCAAGTGCTATAGCCGATGGTATAGAATCATATCTGCGCTGAACGGTAGATGGAAAGGAAGGTGGAGATGGTAGAAGAGGTTGATCGCCCCGATGAGAAAAGTGGCTTGCCCAGGCGCAGTGCGGCAGAAAAGGAGCGCCCAAAGAAAGCGCCTTGGCCGATGAGGCTTACAGCGTGGATCGCCGTCATCTTGTTGTGTTTTTCGCTCGGTTATTTCGTTACCGATCTGGCCGTGCGTTTCTTCTTGGGAAGGGCGATTTTCGAAACGCCTCAAGGGGCTCAAACTGACACCGTTGAGGACGATGGATCTTTGGTGCAAGTCGAAGTAGCTTTATACGTCCCTAAAGACGGAGGGCTTGTGGAAAGCAGCTATTCTTTCCTCCCCAGCATAGTGGAAGAGGATATAACCAAGACGATAGATCGCTTGTTAGCCCTCTTGGCTCAAGAGAAGCTCGTGGGTAGAGAATCTCGCGTTTTGCACGTTTTCAGGAGGGGCGAGATACTTTACCTCGATCTCAACGCGGCGTTTTACGATTCCATCAAAGGCCTACAGGCGGATAGTGCGCTGCTCGTCGTTACGAGTATCGTGCGCACTGTGGTAGACAATTTCAGACCACTACAACAAGTGCGCTTCTTAGTCAATGGGAGGGAGGTTACCGAGCAGTTGCCCGTGGACATGTCTGTGCCATGGCAGCTCGCATCGCCAGAATGACGACATCGAGAGTTGACGGCAGGGCCTTGGACCAACTCAGACCCGTGCAGATCGAGAGAGGTTTCAACCGTTACGCCGAAGGTTCTGCACTGGTGTCTTTTGGAGACACGAAGGTTATGTGCACCGCGTCGGTCGAGGAGAAGACTCCTCAATTTCTCCGCGGCAGCGGCAAAGGATGGGTGACAGCAGAATACGCGATGTTACCGCGCGCCACGGCTTCGCGCACTCCTCGAGATGTGGTGAAGGGGCAGGTAACCGGGCGCAGCCAGGAGATTCAAAGGCTCATCGGGCGCAGCTTGCGGGCCGCGGTGGTTTTGCCCAAGTTGGGTGAGCGCACCGTATGGATAGACTGCGACGTGATTCAAGCGGACGGGGGAACGCGAACTGCCGCCATAACCGGAGGGTTTGTGGCCCTTGTGGATGCCTTGCGCTGGCTCTGGCACGAGGGAAAGCTCACGTGTATACCTCTTGCTCACTTCATCGCAGCAGTCAGCAGTGGCATAGTGGATGGAAAGTTGATGCTCGACCTTTGTTTCGAGGAGGATAGCAAGGCATCTGTTGATTTCAACGTCGTCATGAATGAGGCACTTCAATTCATCGAGATACAGGGAACGGCAGAGGAAGGTGCTTTTGCGAGCGATGATTTGCATTTCATGCTGGCCTTAGCTCGGCGTGGAATAGAGGAATTGATAAAAATTCAGGATAGATCGCTTCAGCTATCGTCGGAGGAGCGGAAAGCCATTGAAATTGCGGGTAGTCTTCGCCAGTAGCAATGAAAATAAGTACGAAGAGATGAAGAGGTTGTTTAAAGGGGCGAACATCGAGCTGCTCTTCGGATCGGAGGTCCTTCCGAAAGGGCTCGATGTCGAGGAGAGCGGGAAGAGTTACGCCGAAAATGCCTTGATAAAGGCGAGGGCTTGGAGCGAAGGTACAGGCATGCCTGCCATGTCCGATGACAGCGGGTTAGAGGTTGAAGCGCTCGACTGGAGGCCTGGCATCTTCTCTTCGAGGGTGGCTGAAGATGACGAAAGCCGCATTCGTCGACTGCTCGAGGAGTTGGGTCGCAGGGAGAAGAGAAGGGCCCGCTTTGTGGCAGCCCTGAGCCTGGTTTTTCCCCAAAGAGCTCAGGTGTGGATAACAGAGGGTTTCTGTTGGGGTAGAATAGCCTTCGAACCTTCTGGCAGCTTTGGTTTCGGCTATGACCCGGTCTTTGTGCCCATGGGCTATGAGGCGAGCTTTGCTGAACTCGGTCCAAAGGTGAAAAGCCTCATCTCTCACAGGGCGGTGGCAGCCTATGCCCTTTCTCAATTGCTTTCATCAGGTGGATTTTAGTTTGTTTTGTTCGATAAAGGCGTTATCGGAGGGAGGTTTTAACGATGAGGATCTTTCTTATGGTTATTCATGTGCTATCCTGCGTCGTTCTAATTGCTGTAATATTATTACAGCATAGAAAAGCGGGGGGGTTTTCGGGCATCTTCGGTGGTGGCACCCAGGCCGATATGTCAGGAGGACAGTGGCAGAGGCTGTCGATGCTGAGCAAGGCGACCGTTATCTTGGCAGGTGTGTTCATGATGACATCTCTCTTGTTAGTGATCGTCGGATATAGGTGAGGCCCATGATCAAAAGGCTTGAAATGCTTGATGAAGTGCACGCCCTGCAAGTTTCTCCCGAGCGCCCTTTTGCGAGCGCCACTCATGAGGAGATAATGGCAGGTCATACGACCGATGTCTATTTTGTAAAGACGGTCGATATATTGCGAGCCTGCGGCAAGCTCGAGGTGCCAGTGGTAGCGGAGATTTTCCCTCGGTATGACGGCATATTCGCAGGGCTTAACGAGGCACTAAGCTTGTTAAGGGGGTCGAAAGTGGAAGTATATGCCTTGCCTGAAGGGGTGCCGTTCAAAGCGAAGGATGTGGTCTTTCGCATCCATGGGCCTTACAGCGCCTTCGGCATATACGAAACTGCCATTTTGGGTATATTGGCCAGCTCGAGCAGCTGGGCGACAGCTGCTCGAGAGTGCGTAGAGGCGGCTTGTGGCAGGCCGGTCCTCTGTTTTGGTGCGCGACACGTCCATCCGGCCGTGGCACCCG
>LGFQ01000122.1 GCA_001508935.1 Synergistales bacterium 54_24 | reverse complement strand
TCTAAGTCGAAGCGGGTGGGGTGGCGACCTTCCGCGAGTTCGGTATGGTTGTAACCCCATCCCTTCACCCACTTGCCGGACCCGAGCGCGGCGGCCCGTTCTTTGACCAGGCGCTTTATGTCAGAGATGGACTTGACGTTCGGAGCCTTGAGGTTTATCCCCAGGCGGTTGACGCCGTAGAGTAAAAAGTGGACGTGGGCATCTATGAAGCCTGGCATGGCCGTCCTACCGCCGAGCTCGATCACCTGCGTGCGCGGCCCTTTAAGCTCCATCACTTTCGAGGTCGCACCGACGGCGGCTATTTTATCCCCGCATATGGCGAGGGCCTCCTCTTGCGCCCTTTTGGGGTCGACCGTCAGGACACTCCTCTCTCCAGGTGCGCTCACCAAGATGATATCCGCTTCGCCCCTCATTTCAGACCTCACCTCCTATGGGATAATGTTTCGAATGAGGCCGCTCTTGCGGTATTGCGGCCATATCGAATGTCGCCTTCGGCCACCAGCCGATGTAAAAAGGCGGGCGCCTTTCATGCCCGCCTTTCATCATTATTATTCAACCGTCCCACTCTGCGCCGTCGTCCCTGCCGAAATTGACGTTATAGATCCTGCCCCGCCTTCTGTCCCACGCGTACGGTCCATGACTGCCTGTCGGGCGACCTGAGGCATCCAAAAAGAGCATCTCTTCGGACATGGCGGTGGCTATCGTTATCCACCCGTGGACAGGGCGGGCCAGCGGAAGCTCGCCCTCGATCTCGCCCATAGGCCACCCACCGACGGGAGGGAGCCCTGTAACCGCATCGATGGCCCTTACTATAGATGGGTATTCTTTGGGAGCCTTTCTCATAAAGTGATGCCTCGCCCGGCGCGAACGGGAAAGGTCGATCAAGAGGCTCCTCGCGAGCCACGGAGAACCCTCATCATCGAGCTGCGCGAGGGATTGCGCCGCCACGAAGACCGCATCTAAGGCCACAAGGCTTTTCGGCACCTCCTGGGGCAGGAAAAATCCGCCCACTTCCTCCCAGCGCGACGGATCGCCCTCCGGATACAGCGCTTCGATAACGGCCATCGCCCTGGAGGCTTTCTCTCGAAGTGATAAATCGCTCCATAGAGAGCGCCACAATTCGTAAGGCTTTAAATCTGGCGCCTCGGCAAGCAAAGCCTCTTTTAAGGCGAACGCCTGACGCTCTCCCTCTTCCATAGCCTTATAGCGGGCGCTATAGGTGTCTATCCAGTCGGCGTAAGCTGCTCCGCACAAAGCTGTAGCCAGCAAGAGCGCCACAGCTATAAAGATCTTTCGAAGCATAACCATCACCCCCCTCGTCAACTCATCGCCTCTTCGGGAAGGCATATTCTATCTGTTTTTTGATTATACTACTTCATTGCGCCTCGTTGGTCGCCTCGCCTTGCACCAACTGTGACGGCAACGCCTCCGCCTTCAAATATATGGTCTGCGTGGGATAGGCGAACTCTATCCCCTCCTCCGCAAAGCGTTCATAGATGGCGAGGTTTATGGCCTGCTGGGTGTCCATGTATACGTTATAATCCGGCGAGAGAACGTAATAGACCGCTTCAAAGTCCAAAGAGGAGTTCCCAAATTTCAGAAAGTGGGCCCTGTCGAAGCGCGTCCTCTCCTGAGAAGTGATTATCGCTTTAACGATGTCCGGAATGGCCGAGAGCTTTTCGCTCGGAGTCTGGTATATGACGCCGAAGGAAAAGACCACGCGCCTTTCGTACATGCGCTTGTAGTTTCTGATCCGCGCCCTCAACAGATCGGTGTTTGAAAATACTAACTGCTCGCCGGAAAGGCTCCTCAGGCGCGTCGTTTTAAGTCCCACGTGCTCCACGGTCCCCATGAGGTCGTCGACGATGATGAAATCCCCTACGAGGAACGGCTTGTCTAACACGATGGAAAAGGAGGAGAAGAGATCCCCCAAGATGTTTTGAACGGCCAGGGCCACAGCTAAGCCGCCGATCCCCAAGCCTGCCACCACGGCCGTCACGTCGATTCCCATGTTGTCCAAGGCTAAAAGCAGAATAAGCGCCCAGAGGATGAGCCTCAACACTATCCCCAAGGCCTTGGCCGTGGTGGCCGCCGCCGCGTCTCTGACCATGGCCCGCTCCACATATCGCGATACGAAGTAATAGATGAGCCAATCGAACCATATGGCCATCTGAAACAAGAAAGCCAGCACCGTCAATATCGAAATAGCGCGGTAGAGGGCCGGCGGAAGGGACAGGGCGTGCAATCCGAAGAAGATCGCGACCACGACGAGGAAAAAGACCTTGGTATGGCGGAGGAGCTCCAGCGCGACCTTAAGGGGAGGGAGGGGCTTTTTTTGCACGATAGGCTCGAGGCGCGATGATATCCGTTTCTTTATGAGCATCGACACGAAGAACACTGAAACGCCCACGGCACAAGCTATGACCCACGACAGAAGCGTGTTTCCGTAAATTTGATGGTTCATTTCTCCACCTCCGAAGAATACCTATCGGTTGAACCGCTTGCGATAAGTGGCCAAAAGTTTGGCCAGCTGATCTGCCACGTCTTCTGAGCCTATCTTGCCGGATACGCGCGATCGCGCAGCGCGCACGTCCTCCTCCGCCACCGTGACGTCGGGTGCAGGTTTGGCTCGCGCCACTTTCCGCCTCGGAACCCTCCCTACGACCGCATGAAGCGAGGAAACCTTAAGTCCGATGAGCTGCAGCTCCTTTACGATCTCCCCGCCGCGCATGTTCAATTCGTGGGCCACAGCCGGCGAATCGGCGACGGCTAAAAGCCTTTCTCCCTCCAGGCGCAGCGGGGCGGCCCGCCCAGTTAGGTTGCCCAAGATATCATCCCAGCGGCTCAAAGCCAAAGCCCATAAGACCTTCTCCGCTACCTCCCCGCTCAAACCTTCGCTCAAAAGCTGAGAGAGGCTCTCTATCTTCCCCCTCCTCATGCGCTTTTCCTCCGAGATGCGATAGCCACGGAGAGTATCTGTATATCCGCCGGCGTAACGCCCGATATGCGGCTCGCCTGGCCGAGCGTGCGCGGGCGTATGGAAGCGAGCTTCTGCCTGCTCTCCGAAAGCAAGCCGGGGATGGAAGCATAGTCGATGTCGTCTGGGATATTTACGCCGTCCAACCGCTCCATGCGCTCGCAGGAACGCCTCTCGCGTTCTATGTAACCTTCATACTTCACTTCGATCTCTATCCGCTCTCCGAGGTCGCCGATCGCGGGCTCACGAGGCGGAGAGAGCTCGGCTATGTGCCCATAAGACACCTCTGGCCTCTTCAAGAGCGATTCCAACGTCACGGGCTCCTCTATGGGAGACGTCCCGACGGAGAGGAGGAAGTCGTTGAGGCCCGGTGTGGGATATATATACGTTTCAGCGAGCCTCTTGCGCTCTTCGTCCATCCTGCGCCATCGCTCTGTCAAGGTTCGCCATTGGAAATCATCGAG
>LGFQ01000025.1 GCA_001508935.1 Synergistales bacterium 54_24 | reverse complement strand
GGTGGCCTCTTAAGCGCGCTTCAAAACCTTCAGCACTTCCCCTGAGGGGGAAAGCATTTCGACGATTAAAGGCATCTTTCCGATCGCGTGAGTGGAGCATGAGAGGCACGGATCGTAGCAGCGGATGGCGGCTTCGACGCGGTTCAACATTCCCTCGGTTATATCCTTTCCCTTCACGAACTCTTTGGCCACCGCTTCTACGGACTTGCTCATGGCGTAGTTGTTGTGCCCCGTGGCCACGATGAGGTTTGCCTTAGTCACCATGCCGTTTTCGTCGACCCAATAATGGTGGAATAGGGTGCCCCTCGGCGCCTCGATGCATCCTACTCCCTCTTCGCGCAGTTCTGTCGATTCGGCGCGGATCTCCTTGGAGAGCGTGTCGGGGTCTTCCAAGATCTCCCGCGTGCGCTCCAAGGCGTAGAGGGTCTCAATCAGACGGGCGTAGTGGTAATAGAGCGTCTCCTGCACGGGCGCCCCTTCTCCTATGGCTTTGAAGCGCTCAAACTCTTGCGCCGCCAAGGGCGTCGTCACGCGGGATGCCACGTTGAGCCTTCCGAGGGGGCCAACGCGGTAGACTCCATCGGGCCACCCCTTCTTCTTGTAGAAGGGGAATTTGAGATACGACCAATCCTCGACGTGCTCGCCTATATAGGTTAGATAGTCTTTGGGCTCAAACTCCTCCAAAAGCGTTCCGTCGCTGTCAACGAGGCGAATGTCGCCATCGTAGAGCTCCAAGGCGCCATCTTTTATCAGTCCCATGTGGCCGGTATCGAAGTTGGCGAAGCGCTTTGCGAGTTCGGAATTTTCCTCAAGCCATCCGGCAGCGATATTTATGCCTTCCTGAACGATGGAGATCATCTCATCCAGACCCGCGAGGATGACGTCGCGCTCGTCTGCCGTCAGGGCCTTGTTGACTCCTCCTAAAACCGCGAATGTCGGATGGACTTTCTTCTCCCCCAGGATTTTGATGATCTCCTGGCCAAACTTGCGCAGCTTCACGGCCTTGATCGCGAGTTCAGGGTGCCTTTCTATTAGGCCGACCACGTTCCTTATGGCTGGATCGGCGTCAAACCCCAAAAGCAAATCCGGCCCAGCCAAGTGGAAGAAGTGCATGCCGTGGGATTGGATGATCTGCCCCATGTGCATGAGCTCTCGGAGGAGAGATGCCGTCCTTGGAGGCTTTGCCCCGATTATGGCGTCGCAAGCTTTGGCCGAGGCCAAATGATGGCTCACTGGGCATATACCGCAGATCCTCGGCGTGATAACCGGCATTTCAAAAAACATTCTGCCTTCGCAGAACTTCTCAAAACCTCTATATTGGTCGACGTGAAAATATGCACGGTCCACGGCTCCGTCGTCATCGAGATAAATGGACACCCTGGCGTGCCCTTCTATCCGCGTCACCGGCTCTATGAGCAATTTTTGTGCCATGGCTGTCTCCTCTCAGTCGTACTTCAAGACTTCGCCGGCCAACACAGGTCTCCTGCCGGCCACGAGCTCGCTTAAGACGAAGTAAATGGCGTCAGCTGAGGGAGGGCAGCCCGGGAGGTAGACATCCACCTCCACGACCTGGTTTACGGGCAGCGCTTTGTCGAGGAGTTTGCCCAGGTCTTCTGATTCCGGCACCTTCCCATCCACGGTGCTTTCCGACTCCACATAACCCCGCCTCAGCACTTCTTTCGTGTCGAAGAAGTTCCTCATGGTGCATATGCCGCCAAATACGGCACAATCTCCCATAGCCACGAGGGTTTTAGCCCTCTCCCTCATTAGCCTCGCTGCTTCCACCTGGTGAGAGTTGCCTATGGCCCCCGTCAAGATGCCCACGTCGACGCCATCGCTCGGAGGATGTTTCAGATCTGTGATGGGGCTCGAACTGAACTCCACATGCTTCAATAACTCCACAAGCCTCTCGTCTATATCGAGGAGGGACATGTGGCAACCTGCACACGCCTCAAGCCAATCGGTCGCTATCTTGATCTTTTTCATCGCAGCAACCTCCGCACCGCATCGACTATCTCTTCGTCAGACAGAGCCCCTTTGGGAGGCTTGCAGGCCCTGTTGAGCCGGCAAAGCCTGCCTTCCGTGTTTGTATAAGTGCCTGAACGTTCAAACCATGGAGGAGAAGGAAAGACCACGTCGGCCCTCTCTGCGATCTCGTTTACGTAGCTCGACTGGATTATTAAAGTTTTCGCCTTCCTTGCCTTCTCTTCGATCTCGCAGGACATAACGTCGTCGGCGATCAGAAGGTATAGGGCCTCTCTGGTTGAGCTTTCGCACAGTGGGTTTATGCCAGCTTTCTCCAAGCCGCGGTTGTTGGCCCCCGCAGCTAAACCTATCTGTTTGATCTTATTTTTAAGACCCTGCAGGTATTTCACCACAGTTGGGTGCGTCGCAGGTCCCCATACGAAGACCGGCCTTTCGCTTTCTGCGATGAGTTTTTCAAGGTCTGCCACGTCGTCTTCTGCGAGGATTTTAGCGGCCTTTTTGTCGACCCTTTTCCCTGCGCTTCCCAACACTGCCGCTTTGGCGCCTCTGTTGACGGCGCGCTTGACGAAGGAGCTGACTACCCTGAATTCTTCGTCCAAGTCAGCTCCAGCTATAAATATCCAGTCTCCCTCCTCGATATCGGAGAGTTTTCCATTGCCCGCTGTCGTATTGGGAGGCGTCGTGGAGTGTGCGTTTTCGTCGAATAGCCTTTTGAAAGCGGAGGCTGCTTCATTGGTAGCTCGAGGGGATATGATTCCGGTCACTGCTGAAGGGCCACCAACCCCCTTTATTGCCTCAGCTGTTAGGCTCAACGCCTCTTCCCAGGAAACTTCCACGAGAGAGCTGCCGCACCTCGCCATCGGGTGCTTTATGCGCTTCCTCGTCTCGTATAGCGGCTCAAACCTCCCAGCGACGCAGAGTATGCCATGGCTGGGTTCGGCCTCCCAATCTCCTTCTATCCTCACAGGGAGGCCATCCCTCGTTAGGATCTCTATGCCGCACCCTACGCTGCAGAATGTGCATGCGCTCTTCGTGCGGTCGAAGTGGATCTCTCTCCCTAAATAGGCGCTCTTTTTGTCCACCAGTGCCCCTGTCGGGCAGACCTGGAGGCATGTGCCGCAGGAGACGCACGTAGATTCGCCAAAGGTGTAATCTAAATCTGCGCACACCAATGTCTTTGGTCCTCTATCTTTTAGGCCCAAAACGCCGTGTCCAGCCAATTCCTCGCAGGCCCTTACGCATCTCCTGCAGAGGATGCACCTGTTTTGATCAAACAGGAAATATTTGCGGGTCGCATCCACAGGTAGTTTTGGCCAGGAGTAGTCGTATCGCACGTGGTCCATGCCATACCTATAGGCGAGGTTCTGCAGCTCACAATCGCCGCTCATCTCGCAGAACATGCAGAAGTGGTTCTTTTCGGAGAAGAGCAGCTCCAAGTTGGCCCGCCGCAGGGCGGTGAGCTTTTCGTTCTCCGTGGTGACTTCCATGCCGTCCCTCGCCTCTGTGGTGCAGGCTGGGACAAACCCTCTCTCTCCTTTCGCCTCAACGAGGCACATACGACACAGTCCTCTCTCCGCGAGGCCGTCGAAGTGGCAGAGCGTGGGAACGTCTATGCCGTTCCTCTTGCATACCTCGAGAATCGTGTCTCCTTGTTCTCCTTTGACCTCTTTGCCATCTATTGTGAGCGTTATTGTGGTCATTTCAAACACTCCTTTACTCCCTTGTCTCCAAATCGCAGCGCAAGCACCTCCGTGCCTCTCTGTGGGCCACTTCGGGAGCAGGATAGCCCAAATCTACCTCCCTGAAGTCGCAGACCCTGACCTCTGGAGCTAATATGTTGGTCTTAGCCCTCGGTCTTTCGGCGTCCTCTTCGTTCAGTTCGTAACGCTCTGGTTCGGGCCGATCCAAGAACTGCGCCGGCTCTAAAGGATCTATGCCTCTCAAATATCTGTGGATGGCCTTGGCGACCTTGTTGCCTTGGGATACGGCCTCCACTACGCTGGCAGGGCCTATCACCGCGTCCCCTATGGCAAACACTCTTTCTCGGGAGGTGATGAAAGTCCGCGGTTGGACGGATATCGTGCCGTCTCTGTTCTGGTTTATTCCCTCCTCGCGAAGGAGCGACATGTCGATGGTTTGCCCCACCGCCGGAACTATCATGTCTACACGCAAAGTGAAGTAGCTTCCCTCTACCGGGACTGGGCGTTTACGGGCGGACGAATCGAACTCGGCTTTGCCGTGGGCATCGGTGAGGCTCAAGCGTTGACATTTGATCCCTGTGACCTTTCCCTCTGCTCCCAAAATCTCTGTGGGAGCTGCCAAGAAGTGGAACTTGGCCCTCTCTTCCTCCGCGCTGATCATCCGCCTCCTCCATCGCCTGGTGGCGAGATGGAAATGGATCCCCTCTTCCTCAGCTGCTTCTATTTCTTCCGTCAGAGCGGGCATATCCCTGCGTTCGCGCCTATAGACCACGTGGACTTCTGCTGCGCCCAGCCTGAGGAGCGAGCGGGCCGCATCCATTGCCACATTTCCTCCGCCTACGACCGCCACCCGTTTGCCTTTGACGAAGCTCATGTCTTTGCCAGAGTTCAAGCGCTGCAGGAGTTCAACCCCGTGCACGACGCCCTCAAGCTCTTCGCCTGGAATATCGAGCCTGTGGCTTCCTTGAGCGCCTATGGCCAAGAGCACAGCGGCGTGTTCTTTCAGCACGCCGCTCAGTGCCACATCTTTTCCGAGGGCGGTATTTGTTTTTACCTCTATTTTGCCTATACGTAGGATGGAGCTTATTTCATCGTCCAGGACCGATTTGGGCAGGCGATAGTCCGGTATGCCATACCTCATCATCCCGCCTAACTTTGGAAGCGCCTCGTATATAGTGCATCTGTAACCGAATTGGGCGAGCCTTAAGGCAGCGGTCAACCCTCCTGGCCCTCCTCCGACGATCGCCACGCTTTCGCCCTTGTCCGGCTCAAGCTGTTCAGGCACCCAAGGTGCACTTTCATGGTCTGCCATGAAGCGCTTGAGGTCTCTTACAGCTACGGGATCGTCTACTTCACCCCTCCTGCATTTGTCCTCGCAGAAGGCCGGGCAAACTCTGCCGCATACCGATGGAAATGGGTTAGACTGCCGGTGAACTGCTAAAGCCTCATCATACTTCCCATCAGCTATGAGGGAAATATACTTTGGGATGTTCACCTCGGCGGGACAGCCGCTGCGGCACGGCGATGGGGCAAAGGCTGTGCATACGCCGGCTGGGCAGCGTTTGTCTATTATGTGCGCCTCGAACTCATCCCTGAAGTATTTGAGAGCGGTGAGCACTGGATTTGGAGTGCCTTGACCGAGGGCGCAGAGAGACCCTTCCTTCATCACACCTGCTATGTCCTCGATCATCGCGAGATCCTCGACTTTCCCCGCACCTTGGGTGATGCGGGTGAGGATTTCGAGGAGCTTTTGCCCCCCGATCCTACACGGAGGGCACTGGCCGCACGATTCTGCTACAGCGAACTGCAGGAAGAACCTGGCCAGTTCCACCATGCACGTATTTTCGTCTACGACTATCATGCCGCCGGAGCCCATGAGCGCCCCGGCTGCTGTGAGGGAATCGAAGTCGACGGGCAGATTGAGCATCTGAATGGGAATGCAGCCACCGAGAGGGCCACCGGTCTGAACAGCCTTGAACTTGCGGTCTTTGGCTATTCCGCCGCCTATGTCGAAGATTATATTTCCCAGAGGCGTGCCCATGGGGATCTCCACGAGGCCGGTGTTTTTCACCTTGCCAGTCAAGGCGAACACCGCTGTGCCCGGGCTCCTGGCAGCTCCTATGCTGGAAAACCACTCCGCCCCGTTTAGGATGATCTGAGGTACAGACGCGTAGCTCTTTACGTTGTTTATATTTGTTGGTTTTCCCCAGAGGCCGCTGTTTGCCGGGAAAGGCGGCCTAGGCCTGGGCTCGCCACGCCTGCCCTCGATTGAGGCTATAAGAGCCGTCTCCTCTCCGCAGACGAAGGCTCCCGCTCCCTCTTTCAGTTTTATCCTAAAGCTATGATTCGTCCCCAAGATATCCTCGCCGAGGAGGCCGTATTCTTCAGCCTGGGCGATGGCTATCTTGAGCCGCCTTATAGCGAGCGGATACTCAGCGCGACAGTAGACATATCCCTCCTTGGCTCCTATGGCATAGCCGGCGATGAGCATCCCTTCGATGAGAGAGTGGGGGTCACCCTCTAAAAGACTTCTATCCATAAATGCCCCTGGGTCGCCCTCATCGGCGTTGCAGATGATGTATTTAGGCCCACCGCGAGCCTTCTTGGTGAAACTCCACTTCAATCCCGTCGGGAATCCCGCTCCTCCTCGACCCCGTAGGCCCGATCTCTTGACCTCCTCTATGACTCCGTCCGGCGTCATGGAAAGGAGCGCTTTGGCTAGCGCCTGATAACCGTCGCAGGCTATATATTCCTCTATGTTTTCGGGGTCTATGAAGCCGCAATTCCTCAGGATTATGCGATGCTGTCGATTGTAGAATGGAAGGTCTTTGTAGTAGACAATTTTTTGCATCAGCTCTGGACTCGTATAGAGCAGCCTTTCTACCAGGCATCCCTTATAGAGGTGTTCTTCGACAATCTCGTGTACATCCAGAGGTGACACGTTGCAATAATAAACGCCTTCGGGATAGATCACGATGTTGGGTCCTCTCTCGCACATGCCATGGCAGCCAGTCTCTACCAACATCACTTCGTCTTCTAAATGCTTATCAGCGAGTTCTTTACGGAAAGCTTCGAGGATCTCGACTGAGCCGCCTGCGGTGCATCCTGTACCGCTACATACCAATACATGGGCACGATACAATGGCATCGTCACTTACCCTCCCTCGGTCTATTCTGCTTAGCAATTTATTGCAATGCATCTATAGCCCAACTTTCTGACTCTAATATGCAATTGTTCAAGGGAAGATCACGGATATTTTTAGCTAAGTGAGGATCAAAACGACCGAATTGTGCGTATCGTATACGCTATGTGATGCCTATAATGTGGGTTAAAAATTCAGCTGGTAACTCTGTGATGGCGGAGTTTGAGTATGTCATCGAGCCGATGGAAAATCCTTGGGCTACTCTCCCATCCCCGTCGCTCATGAACTTATCGAGCGCAGGGCGCTTCATTCGAGCATGTCGATCATTCTGATCATCTTCTCAGGGGTC
This sequence comes from Synergistales bacterium 54_24, assembly GCA_001508935.1. GTDB lineage: Bacteria > Synergistota > Synergistia > Synergistales > Thermosynergistaceae > Thermosynergistes. The sequence continues at coordinate 11,016 of LGFQ01000025.1, read as the reverse complement.
AACCTGCCCACCACTTTACCATCTATCATGGCTACGGGGGATAGGCCGCACGATCCCAAGCAATAGACGATCTCGTAAGTCATCTTCAAATCTTCTGTGGTCTCTCCAGGTTTTATGCCGAGTTTTTCCTGGATGGAGCGCCTTATCCTTGCGGCTCCCCTCACATGACAGGCGGTTCCATCGCATTGCTGGATGAGGTGTCTTCCTCTCGGCGTCAGGTGAAACTGCGCGTAAAAGGTGGCGACGCCGAAGACATGACTATAGGAGAGGGAAAGTCTATCTGCTATTGCCTCGAGCAGTGGTTTGGGCAGATAACCGTAATGTTCTTGGGCCCTTTGCAAGATTGGTATCAACCCTAAGCCCTCGGCCTTGGCGCCCTCGATGATCTCGTCAAGCGGTTTAAAATCCAACTCTTCATCTCTCTGAATTGTCTTCGGCATATCTCCTCCTCCAATCATATGAGATTTATATCACTTTCACTAATACTCTTAGGATGGAGACAAGTCAAGACCCTACAGTAGTGTATGCACCAATGATCTCTGTGGATCTCGTAGTGTTGATGGCCGAAGTGGACTGTCGCAGATGAGAGATTTATATGGGCTTAGGGAATCTCGACGTTCATCGACTTGGGGAGTTCTAAGTCCTTTCTCAGCTTCAACGGCGGCATCGATATTACTACTATGCCAGAACTCTCGTCGAAGTAGTATCGCTCTCTGTCCGCCTTTGGATCATAACCTATCACGGTATTTGGAGGAATTACGTTGTTTGAGTCTACGATTACGCGCCTAAGCTTACATCCTTCACCTATCGTGACGTTAGAGCCTATGATGCACTCCTCTAAGACCACTCCAGGGTTAATCACGCAATTCCTCGACAGCACAGAACGATGAACGGTGGCCCCGAGGACGCGGCTTCCCTCGGCGCGCAGAGCTCCTATTACCGAACAGTTCTGTCCATGCACTGGGTAGGTAAAACCGGGCGGGTCACTGTAGGAGACTGTCCTGATGGGCCAGTGTGGGTTAAATAGGTTCAGCGGCGCATCGGCTTGCAGCAGGTCCATGTGGGCCTCCCAATAGGTTTTTATGGTTCCTACATCGCGCCAATAGGGGCGATCGGTGCCCGGTATTTTGTTGGTCGAGAAGTCATATGCCATGACGCGGCAATGTTTATAGAGGTTAGGCAAAATATTTCTGCCGAAATCGTGAGAGCTGTCGATATTTGAGGCATCAGCGATGAGGGCCTCCTCTAACACCTCTCGCTCGAAGATATAATTGCCCATTGATGCATATACATATCCCGGTCTGTCGGGGATCTCCGGGGGGTTTGATGGCTTCTCCACGAAGCCGATGACCCGTCCATCTTCATCTGTGTCTATGCAGCCGAATTGATAGGCTTCGGAAGATGGCACAACGTTGGCAGCCACGGTCATATCGGCCCCGCTTTCGATATGGAAGTTCAACATTTGCTCTACGTCCATCTTGTATACGTGGTCTGCGGCAAAGATGCATATCCTATCGGCGTCATAGAGAGTGACCAAGTGCAAATTTTGGAAGACCGCATCGGCTGTTCCCTTATACCAATGTTCCCCTGTCCACATCTGAGCCGGCACGACCGTTACAAAGAAGTCACGTCCCCTCAGAGCTGCGCCGAACTGCCAGCCTCGTTCTACGTGTTCGTTCAACGATTGGCTCTTAAATTGGACCAGTATGTAGATGGAGTACAGGCCGCTGTTGACCAGGTTCGAGAGGGCAAAATCTATAATTCGGTATTTGGCGGCAAAGGGCACTGCCGGTTTGGCCCGATATAGGGTGAGGGGGTAGAGGCGTTCTCCTTTACCGCCGGCCAGGACAATTCCAAGGACGCGCCCATATTTGTCGTATATCATGAGAATCCCCCCTCGCGAGGCTTTATTTACAAGTATTAGTATAGTTGAGTAAAGTTACACTGTCAACGGTCTACTGGCTGCCGAGAAGCTGATGGTAGAGCTCAACATAGGCCTTTGCGGAACGATCCCACGAAAAATCCGCCGACATGCCCCTTAAGATGATGTTGCGCCATTGCTCTTCTTCGCTCCATGCTGCCATGGCTCGTTCAGCGCATTTCAACAACTCATCGGGGCTGGGGTTACTGAATAGAAAGCCGTATCCCTCCGGATTTCCGTCGGCGTCTATTATGGTGTCCGCTAATCCCCCCACTGCCCTGGCCACTGGCACGGTGCCGTAACGCATAGCTATGAGTTGAGATAGCCCGCAGGGCTCAAATAACGATGGCATAAGCAACATATCGCTTCCGGCATATACCAGGTGAGCCAACTCCTCAAAGTAACCTATATGCACGCTCAATCCCCTTTTAAGCTTCACAGCCGCTTCTTCGAGCGCTCTCTCGAAATTTCCGTGACCGCTCCCTAAAACTACCAGCGAAAAGCCCATCTTCACCAATTCATTTAGCGCAGCCAATAATATATCGATCCCTTTTTGCTCTACCAACCTCCCTACGAAGGCCGCGATGGGCCTCCCGTTATCGAAACCGCATCGCTCCGAGAGAGCCTTGCCGCATTTCTCCTTGCCGGAAAGGTCATCCTTGCTGTAGTGAGCGGGCAGAAGTTGGTCAGTAGCCGGGTTCCAATATTCGTAGTCGAGGCCGTTCAGTATGCCGTGGAGTTTGTGTTTTTGGCTTTGAATGACGCCATCTAAGCCCATCCCGAACGAGGGCGTTTGAATCTCCCATGAGTATCGAGGGCTCACGGTCGTTACTGCGTCGGCGGCGATTATGCCCCCCTTAAGCAGATTGACGGAGCCATAGAATTCCACTCCATCGATGGAGAACGCTTCATCTGTTAAGCCGATCGAGGGGAGGATCTCCTGCGGCAGGATGCCTTGGTGGGCTAAGTTGTGGATCGTTAAAATCGTCTTATAACTGTGGGAAAGCTCGCCATAGTGGCGATGCCAACGCAAGAGTATAGGGATAAGCGCGGTCGGCCAATCATGGGCGTGAATGAGTTGCGGTATCCAGTCTATGAGGTGAGGCAACTCTAAGGAAGCCATGCTCAGCAAGGCAAAGGGCAGAACGGAGGCACAGTCGAGCTCTTGTGGATAAATACTGCCAGAATAGAGCTCTGGTTGGTCGAGCAGATACATAGGGATGTCATTAAAATCGAATTCATAAACTGCCGCTTCATAAACGCGCCAGTTCAGCGCTATATGAATCTTGCCTATAGGCTCGGCAGGCTGACGACCTTGAAGCTCTTCAAGGAGATTGTGATAAGCGGGGAGCAATAAGCGGACATCCACCCCTAATTTCTTTAAGGCTTTGGGCAAAGAGCCTATGACATCTCCCAAGCCGCCCACCTTGACTAACGGCGCCATTTCTGTGGCCACATGCAGAACCCTTAGGGAAATATCCGCAGAGGCCATTTCTCTATAACCCACGAAAGGCGATGCCATAGGCCTTTTCGCAATATTCCTTGAGCGTGCGATGAGAATTGAAGTAGCTTGCGTTTAGCGCAATGGCTTGTTTCATCATGGAGACCCACCTCTCTCTTCGCCTGTAATAAGTGGGTATCACTTTATCTTCTAACTTCATGTAGAGCGCCATGGCGTCTTGAGATTCGTCATAATCTATAATTTGTGCCTCATTTGGCTCTGGTCCTATGGCCCAGCCTGTTGCGTCTTCGATCCATCCTTCTATCCACCAGCCATCCAAAGTCGAAAAGTTCAATACGCCGTTGTGAGCTGCCTTCATGCCGCTGGTACCGGAGGCCTCTCTTGGGCGTAAAGGGGTGTTGAACCACAGATCACACCCGGATGTCATGAGGTGGGCCAACTCCATGTCATAATTTTCCAGAAAGATGATCGGCACGACGGTCTTTATCTCCTTTGCGACTTGATAAATCCGTTGCAGCATGGCTTTGCCTTCTTCGTCATTGGGATGTGCTTTGCCAGAAAGGACAAATTGTACTTGACCAGAACAAATATCGACCAACCTCTTGACGTCCTTCAACATCAAATCGGCCCTCTTATAGGTAGCAAATCGCCTCGCAAACCCTATTGTGAGTTTTTCGGGGTCCAACTCCTCCCCTTTGTCTTCCAAAATGCGCGCTAAAAGTCGCATCTTAGCCGCCTGATGAGCCCTCCACACCTCCTCATCGGGCAGTTTTAGGGCCAAGACGAGCCGGCCGGGATCGTTTGCCCAACCTGGTGCGTACTCATCGAAGAGTTTTTTAAACCCAGAGCATGTCCACGTATGTGAATGGACACCGTTGCTTATGGGAATTATGCTGTCATCGTTGAACAGATTTCGGCTCACCTCGGCGTGTTTTTTTGAGACGGCATTTTTGAGATGGCTATAGCGCAGCCCTATATCTACCATCGACATGCCGTCAGGGCCCACCATGTGCCTCAGATATTGCGCGAAGGTAGGGCTCATCACCCTTTCGATCAATTCGTAGGGGAAGTGGTCTATGCCGGCGGGAACGGGGGTGTGGGTGGTAAAGACCAGCTGTTCGCGGATCCTATCATAGTCTTCGAAGCCGAGCTCTCGGATCAGCTCCAAAGTCAAAAACCCTGCATGGCCTTCGTTGAGATGAAAAGTCCGTATGTTGCTGTATCCTAAGTCTCTGAGCATCCTCAAACCGCCTATGCCGAGGATCATCTCCTGGCAGAGGCGGTATTTGAGATCCCCTCCGTATAACACTCCGGTGAGCTTTCGATCTTCCTGAGCGTTGCCGTCGAAGTCGGTATCCAGTAGATACACAGGGACGTGATAACCTGACCTGCCCATAACCTCGTAACACCAGGTGCGCACGCGCACGGGCCGCCCTTCTATATTCACTGCCACTTCGTTCGGCAAGAGCTCCAGCTTATCCTCGGGGTTCCACTCTTGCGGCTTGCTCAATTGCCAGCCGTTTTCATCGATGATTTGATGAAAGTAGCCTTGTCTGTAAAGCAGGGTAACTCCTACCATGGGCAGACCCAAATCTGCCGCGCTCCTCAGGATATCGCCGGCCAAAATGCCTAACCCTCCTGCATAGGTAGGAATGTCACTTTCCAGGCCTATTTCCATAGAGAAATAGGCAATAGAGCGAAAAGCTGGGTTGTGTTCCATCATATCCCTCAGCGATTCACCTATGTTTTCATGATAACACATTAAAGCCAAAAGCACCACCTCCCACTATAGAACATAAAACATTATAAGCGCTATAGAGCAGGAGGGCTACACCTCGAAACCGTCTTCGACGATCTTGTCCGCGTTCCAAAGAAAACTGCGGATTTAAGGAGCCTTGCCAGCTATTGACATGTCCGTCCAAGTTCGTTACTGTAGTTACAAAGTTTGCGATTTGGACATCAGCAGGTAGCTATGCATTATGATATAGCATTATATAGTTTGATATTAGTCTGTTGCGCCTGAGGAGGTTTTTGGGTGAACCTGAGAAATGTTAGGGATATCTTAAATGCAGAAGTCTTGTGGGGCGAGGAGCTTTTAGACGAAGTGGAGGTGGAGTATGCATTCGCCTCCGATTTGATGAGCGATGTGCTGGCCTTTGCCACTCCTGGATCGTTCTTGCTCACTGGGCTTACCAATGTCCAGATCGTTAGGACAGCCAGCATGATGGATATGCCAGGGGTAGTCTTCGTCAGAGGAAAACGTCCGGGCAGCGAAGCTCTTTCTCTCGCAGAAAATATGAGAATTCCTTTGCTGCTTTCGTGCAAGAGCATGTTCGAATCATGTGGTCTGCTTTTTGTAGCCGGTATTCTTCCTTGCAAGATCCTCCAAAGGCGGTCTTGATATTTTGGGCGAGCCAGTTTTATTGGAGTTCGAGGTTAAACCGCTGGATTTCTTGGCTGCGGGTGAGGCCGCTGAGCATGTAAAAGAGACGCTCAAAACCTTGGGATTGTCTTCCGATATTTGCAGGAGGGCCGCTGTGGTAGCGTACGAGGCTGAGATGAACTTAGTGATACACGGCGGCGGCGGCCGTATGGTTCTCAGGGTCGAGGAAGATCGAATAGCTATAATTGCCGTCGACAAAGGGCCAGGGATACCGGATCTATCGCTCGCGATGCAAGAAGGGTATTCTACGGCCCCAGATTACATCAGAGAGATGGGGTTTGGGGCCGGGATGGGTTTGTCAAACATCAAGCGCAACTCCGACGAGTTTGAGATAGATACGGAGATCGGCAAGGGGACTAAATTAGTATCTGTTATCTACATAAAGTGATAGAGAGGTGACAATTTTGGCCCATGGAATAAGGGTTTTGGAAGATTCGTGCCGCGGTTGTGTAAACTGCATAAAATCATGCCCTACTGAGGCGATGAGGGTAATACACGGAAGGGCTCACATCATAGAAGAGTTGTGCATAGCTTGCGGAGAATGCCTGCGCAACTGTCGTCACCGTGCGCTGCAGTTAGCTGAGGATCCATGGGAGAGTATATCTAATAATAAAGATACGGTCGCATTGATGGTCGATCCGAGCCTGTGTACCCAGTTTTTGTGGCCCCCCAATCCAGATTTTCTCATAGGCCCTTTGAGGGACATAGGATTAGAACCTATCTCTGGAGTAAACTCTGAAGCTTTCGATTTGGCAGCGCTTGCAGTATCTCGTGCTATCGAGTCCGCAGATTCAAAGGATATGCCCTTAATATCTACGTATTGTCCGGCAGTCGTCCGCCTTATTCAGATTCGTTTTCCAGAACTGTTGAAACATCTCGTACCTGTCGAGTCACCGCTGGAGTTTGGGATTGATTTGTGGCGAATTCGAACTCAACAAAAAGAGTTGGTGGCTTTGGCTGCTTCATGTCCTGCCAGGATAGCCATGGTGCACGATCCAGTTGGCCGTGAAGTCAGTTCGGCGGAGTGGGCCATTTCTGTAGCTCGCCTGGCCAAGGAAATAAGAAGCCGCGGTTATGCTAAAGCCGAAATTAAGGCTCCGGCAGAAGGGGAGCGCTGGGTCCAGTGGGGGATGCTCGGCGGAGAGACGCTTCACGTCGCGTCTTTCATGAATCGTCACTTGAACGCTATTGCCGTGTCTGGGGTAAGAAACGTCTTCGACCTTCTCCAGGAGGTCGAATTGGGATTGCATGCGGAGGTCGAATTCGTGGAGGCACGAATCTGCGACACCGGTTGCATAGGTGGAATAGGCAACGCAGAATCGCGTTTTCTGAGCCAGCGTAAAATCAGGTCGCAGAAAGTCCGATGGGACAGGACTGCCCGTGAAATTGAGATGCTGGAAAAGTTGTATCGAGCGCGGATCTGGGAGTTGCAGAGGAAAATAGAGCCGATTAACCGCTTGCCTTTGGGTGAAGAAATTTCTCAAGCCATGGAAAAGCTGAAGGAGATGAACGCTGTTTATGCTGAGTTGCCGCATATCGACTGTGGCGCCTGTGGGCGTCCTTCCTGTAGGGCCATGGCCGAGGATATCGTTCGTGGTCGAGGCGAAGTGGAAGACTGTATATTTAAGCTCAGAAAGCGAATCTCTGGGTTGGCGGAGGAGCTGCTTCTCTTGTCACGCAGGCTTGTACACACCGTAGTGGAGGATAAACATTGAGGATATCAGAAGTCTTTCGCAGCCTTGACCTCGAAATTCACGTCGAAGGGGACTTGGGAAAAGCGTTGTCCGGAGGGGTAGTGGGGGATCTTCTGAGCTTCGTGATGAAGGTTGCGGGTGAGGGGAGCGTATGGATCACCGTCCAAAACCACGTTAATGTAGCCGCCGTGGCCGTTTTGAAGGAAATCCCCTTTGTCCTGTTGGCCTCTGGTCGCGTGCCCTCGCCCGAGTTGGTGGATAGGTGTCGCCAAGAGGGGATAACATTGGCCACATCAGCTCTGGATGCCTATCCCTTGTGCGGAAAACTCTACGAGCTCGGGCTTAAAGATTGACCAGATGCGTCCCTTATGGGTAGATCTTCATGTTCATACTGTCCTCTCGCCCTGTGCTGAGCTTGAAATGGGCGCGCCCGATATAATCGAGCGTTGTCGGCAAGAAGAAATAGATCTTATAGCCATAACCGATCACAATTCGGCGAAGAATGCGAAAGCTCTCATTGAGGCTGGGAAGATGGCAGGCATAACGGTGCTTCCGGGCGTGGAGGTGCAGTCGAGGGAAGACATTCATGTGGTTTGTATTTTTCCTGAAATCGAAAGGGCTCTCTCTTTTGGGGAATGGGTGTGGGGATTGCTCCCCAAAATTCCGAACAGGCCCGATATCTTTGGGATGCAGTTAGTTATAGATGTGCAAAACAATATTATAGATGAAGTAGAAATTCTGTTGGTTCAAGGTATTGAAGCTACGGTTGACGAAATTATCCGCAAAGGACATTCGATGGGAGGGTTGGTGGTTTTGCCTCATCTCGATCGTCCTTCTTTTTCTTATACTGCTGTGTTGGGCATCCTGCCTGAGGATGTAGAGGCGGACGCCCTGGAGCTTTCGTGTCGTTTAAGTGGGGGAGAAGCAGAGGCGTGGAGGAACAAACTTCCGAATCTTCCCATAATTAAGTCTTCTGACGCACATCGCCTCTGCGACATAAAGAGGAAATGCGCGACACCGGTATTGGCGGATGCACCGACGTTTGATGAACTGCGTTCAGCTTTAAATGGAGAGAGGGGGTGTGCGGTGTTATGGCCCTGGGCCCTTGACATTGATTTGAGAATATGATATCAATCACAATTTGGAGGCATTTGTTCGCAATAGACGCAAATTTTCGATCTTCATGAGTTAATTTTTTAAGGACGGTGAAAATCGTGGCCCCTATTGTAAAGGAAGCGGATGTGGTAGAGCAGACCAGGAAGATTATAGCCCCTTGGAAAGGGAGCAAAGGAGTAGTTATCCCAATCCTCCAGGAGCTACAAAAGGAGTTCGGCTATCTGCCGAAAGAGGCGCTGAATGTTATGTCGCGCGAGCTCAAGCTTCCAAAGGCTGAGCTTTACGGCATAGCGACATTTTACGCACAGTTTCATTTAACGCCGAGAGGGCGTCACGTCGTGAGGGTATGCAGAGGCACCGCTTGTCATGTACGTGGCAGCCTTAAAATTTTGGAGCGGGTTAAGGAAATATTGGGCGTTGATGAAAACGAGACTACCAAAGACCTGCGCTTCACATTAGAACCCGTCGCCTGTTTGGGAGCGTGTGGGCTGGCCCCCGTTATGATGATCGACGATGAAACCCATGGGCGCATGACTCCGGACAAAGTGAGCGCCGTGCTCGATAGATATCAGTAAAAAATAGAGAGCCGCCGTTGATGTTGGAGGATCTCTCGCACAGCATCCTGGATATAGCCGAAAATGCCGTCAATGCCGAGGCTACGAAGATCGTCATTGAAATTGCGGAAGGGCTCGATGAGAACAAAATCACGATGATAGTTTCGGATAACGGGAAGGGAATGGACGAGGATTTACTGAGTAAGATCTCTGACCCCTTCGTCACAAGCCGAAAGACGAGACGCGTAGGTTTGGGCATTCCCTTTTTAAGGCAGGCAGCCGAAGGATGTGACGGCTTCTTTGAGATCCGCTCCTCGCCTGGCAAGGGCACATCTGTGACGGCCTCTTTTCGCACGGACCATATAGATTGCCCGCCTATGGGTGATTTGGCAGCTACGTTGATAACGCTGTTGTTGGGCTGGCCAGATAAACGATGGATCTTTCGTTATAAGATAAATGGTAGGCAATTTGAGTTAGATTCCGATGAGATTGTAAGAGTGCTCGGGGATAAAGAAAGCCTTCGTTCGTGTGAAGTGGCTACGTGGCTTAAGGGTTGGATTGATGAAAATTTATCAATACTTCGTTTAGGAGGAAGTGATCAGTATGCCCAAGATAAGAAATCTTGAAGATCTGCGCAAGATAAAAGAGAGCGCGAAAGATCTGACAGCAGCGCGATCTGGCGGCAGAACTCGCATCATCGTAGGCATGGGCACTTGCGGCATCGCTGCTGGAGCCCGCGAGGTTATGACCGCCATATTGGCTGAGTTAGAGAAGAGGGGAATAAAGGATGTAGCGGTGGAGACAACCGGCTGTATAGGCATGTGCCAGTTTGAGCCATTGGTAGATGTAATCCGACCTGGAGAGCCGCGCATCACTTATGGCAACGTATCGCCTGAAGATGTGCCGCGTATCATAGCGGAGCATCTCATAAACGGCAATGTGGTTACTGATAAGGTCATAGGGAGAACTGACTGAGGGGGAAGTGAAGCGATGCCTATATATCGAGCTCATGTATTAGTTTGCCGCGGAACTGGCTGCACTGCGAGCGGTTCGGGCGAGGTTTTCAAAGCCTTCCGCGAGGAACTCGCAAAAAAAGGTCTCGACAAAGAAATAATGTTGGTGGAGACCGGTTGCCATGGCATGTGCGAGATGGGGCCGATCGTCGTAGTTTACCCTGAAGGGGCGTTTTACTGCGGCGTGACTCCCAAGGATGTACCAGAGATAGTGGAGGAGCATCTCTATAAGGGGCGCTTGGTAAAGAGGCTTCTCTATACCATGCCAGAGGAGATGCTCAAGGTCCCGCACTATAAAGACATTCCATTCTACAAGAAGCAGCATCGTATAGTGTTACGCAACTGCGGTTTCATAGACCCTGATCGCATAGAAGAATATATCTCTCGCGATGGGTATCAAGCGCTCGCCAAAGTCCTCACCTCTATGAAGCCGGAAGAGGTTATAGAAGAGGTAAAAAAGTCAGGCCTTCGTGGCCGTGGCGGTGCTGGATTCCCCACGGGTCTTAAGTGGGAGTTCGCCCACAAGGCGAGAGGGGATAAGAAATACATCATCTGCAACGCCGACGAAGGTGACCCCGGGGCATTTATGGACAGGTCGGTCTTAGAGGGTGACCCGCACTCCGTCATAGAGGGAATGCTTATAGGCGCATACGCCATCGGTTCTGACGAGGGTTATATCTATTGCCGGGCTGAATATCCCTTAGCGATAAAACGCCTGAAGACGGCTATAGCCCAAGCAGAGGAATACGGCCTGCTCGGCGATGACATAATGGGCTCTGGTTTTTCGTTCCACCTTCACATAAAAGAGGGTGC
>LGFQ01000121.1 GCA_001508935.1 Synergistales bacterium 54_24 | reverse complement strand
CCGATATCCACCGACACTTCGGAAACGTGCGTGTATATGACGAGGGGAAGTATTTTGACGCCCGTGCCGGTGAGGGCGAAGGCGGTGCCAAAAGCACCCATGCTCACGGCAAAAAGGAGAGACGAACCGGCCAACACGGCAGGCCAAAGCATCGGAAGGAGGACTTTATGAAGCGTCATCCACCTCGAGGCGCTTAATGCTCGGAACGCATATCATAAAACACAAAAAACAAAGGCCTGACCCCGGTAATGACCTGTTATTTTAGGAAGCTGTCTCCATGATGTTAGACTGCAACCTCTCAATCAACATCAGAAGATGCATAAGGTATAGGAGAACGCCTCCGTTAGCGGCAAGTATCACGCCCACGACCCACCCCGGAAGCAAATGATGTACGAGCATGGAGGTCCCAAACAGCATGGACACAAGATTCATCGAAATCTGGGTTACAGAAAGTCGCACCAAGACCGTAGGCACCGCGGCCGTCCTGCCCTTGTTTTTCACAATTGGCAGGACGACTTTGGCGAGCCCTATTCCTCCGCCGACGATGTTAAGCGCACCAACAAGAAGGGTCAAAAATGGTACGAGGATGTTCGGCACCACGCAGGAAACTATTCCCAGTGCCGCGAATACGAATCCCAAAAAGATCACAAGCCATGTGCGGCGGAAGGGCCCAATGGGGGTGCTCCCGAAAGCGAGCATCTGGACGGAGAAGATCACCATTAGGAGGCCGAGCTGGGCACTCCCTGAAAAGGGGAGTCTGCCGAAGGTGACAGGGACGAGAAGAACCCCGAGAATCAGCATAAAGACTCCCACAAGAAGGAGCATGGCCTTGTCAGTCTTTAGCCCGAAACCGTCGTCGAGGCCCTTTGCGGCCAGAGGATAGGTGCGGTAGATCTTCTGGAGCAGGAAGGCCAACGCGAGGATCGCCGCGCCGTAAACGAGCACCGACAGCGCGGTCGTAAGCGTCGAAAGCAGGCCTTCTTTCCACACGAGAAGCCCGACGAACACAGAAAACAGGTAGACCGCCGCGCACGCGATAGCCAGGTACCGGAAGACTCCGCCGTAGCCGAGCCACACCTTTAGCTTGTCTTTCGAAACCAGCAACTGCAGAAACTGCAGGAACCCCCCGAGGCACAGACAGAGGATCAGGAGCACTTTGGGGACGAGCGTAAAGACGTCAGGGACGAAACAGGCCATGATGCCCACGGAAGCGATGACGACTCCTGCGGCGATCACGGGCTTGGATCTGCGCATGTCCCCCGCAGGCGTTCTGCCCAGGGTTACCGTCTGCAGACCGAACAAAAACAGAAGCAGCCCGTACACGCCGTTTTCATAGTACGAAAGCAGGCCCACGGAAGCTGGAAAAAGCAGTATCCCCGTGAGCATCACAGCCATACCGGCTATCAGAAGGATCACGACGTCGAAATAAAGATCCGCCTCGTCGAGGAGAAATTTGGCCTTCATCAATTTCCGCGCCAGCGGTCCTCGTCATAGCTCAATAATAAGTACCCTTCGTGCGATAATTTTCACGCCTCTCGGCCGCAAGGTGTCTGGCTAATTTGTCGAATTCCTCCTTGTGTTCCCTGTAGAGGGCATAAAAATCCCTGGCGCTTTGAGGCAACACGATCACGACGGATTTCTTCTCCATTTCCTGCAGGATATACTCCACCGCCTCGTCGACGCCTATGGAGTCGGCGGGCGGTGCCATGTCGCCAAAGATAGGCGTCCTGACGTTGGCCGGGCAGAAGACGCTAAAGCATAGACCTTCGACCTCAAGCTCATATTGGAGGCTCTCTGTCATGGAGATGACCGCGGCCTTGGTCGCTGCGTAAACGGCCTGATAGGGGACGGGAACCAGGCCCGTGATGGAACCAGCGTTGACAATGTGGCCGAAGCCTTGTTTCCTCATAATCGGCATTGCCGTATACGTGCCATAGATGACGCTCTTGAGGTTGAGATCGATAATATAATCCCAGATTTCGAAGGTGATCTGTTCCGTCGGGAGAGTCATTCCCATCCCGGCGATGTTGCAGACGAAGTCGAGATGTCCGGCATATTCCGCTGCGCCTTCTATAAGCCGGGCTACCTGGTTTCTCTCAGTGACGTCCGTCAACATAGGGAATACCCTGCCTGGGTATTTGCCCTCAAGCCGCTTTGATTCGCGGGTGAGGTTCTCTTCCTTCACATCGCCCATAAAGACGGCCTTGGCTCCGCGCTTGAGAAACTGTTCCGTCATCTCCAACGCTATGCCCGATGCGGCTCCCGTCACAGCCGCAACCTTGTTCTCGAAATACCCGCTCATGGACTTCACCCCTTCTTTCCCGCCCCTTAGGGCAGAACCCTCGAATCGCCCACGTTCAGCTGGGCGTACCCTTTGAGCATCATGGCGCCCGAGTACTTTAGTACTGGTAGATTCGCCAAGCTGCTGATCGCCCTGGACTGGAGGGGGTGTTCTTCGGCGGTAAGCTCCGTCCATTCGACGCGCCCTTCGCCCGTCCAGCCTTTTCCTATCTTCGCTTCTTGAGGATACAACGTGGCCTGAGACAGTGACGCGCCGCCTTTGCCGAGGTTAGGCAGGTACCTCCAACCGAAGTTGTTGGTCAGTGGTTTTTCATTCATCCCAGCGATTACTCTTTCGTCGAGCTCAGCGCGCCTCCAGAAATGCATTTTGACGAAGGTGCAACTTTCGTAACTTGCGGCGGTGAACCAATGGTCCCCAACGTGGCGCTCGGAAGCCACATCGGCAAAAACTTTGGGCATGCCGTCTTCCTCGCGTCCTCCGAGGATCGGGCAAGTCTTGTTCTCCCAGATGATGAGAGGGTACACGCCCTCAAGTCTCTCGGAGTTTCCCGCGTACCGGACAGGTGCGGCAACCTGGATGAGGCGGTATTCCCCGTTTGACATCCATTCCACGTCTCGGAAGCTGGCGAACTGAACGGCTACCACCGGCTCAAGGAGCTCAAAATCTTGAGGAATGAACTGCAGCAGGGCTTCCTCATCGGTTTCAAACCGCACGACGATGGACGTCATGTCCCCGTGAGTCACTCGAAATGGATAGAAATAGCTCCCCAAGAAATGCACCGGCATTTTGTAGGCAAAACCTTCCTGGAACCTGAACTTTCCTCTCATGCCCTCTCCTCCTCATCATACTCCAGTCTTTTTCTGTTCCCACGGCACCGTAGCGTCTTTAAGGACAAGAGCTGTTGCCATATCTGGTGTGTAAGCCAACCACTCCTCTGGTAAGTTCGTCGCTCTTATGCCATCGGTTCATTATACTACGATTTTAGCACGCGGTTTAAAAGGCGCACGCTCTATGTGATGGGCCTATCTCCTGGCGGCGAAGGCGCGCTCGTATATAAGGATGAGGACGGTCGTAACCAAGGCAAGGATTATGGCCAAAGCGTCTGCCCTGCCGATATCCACCGACACTTCGGAAACGTGCGTGTATATGACGAGGGGAAGTATTTTGACGCCCGTGCCGGTGAGGGCGAAGGCGGTGCC
>LGFQ01000120.1 GCA_001508935.1 Synergistales bacterium 54_24 | reverse complement strand
ACTTGACCATCTTCCAGCGCCTTCAGGTAATCGACTCTGATCTTGGTCTCCCTGGCGGCGTCGTCTATGCTCTTGCCCAGCTTTTCCCTGCGCTGAACCAGGATATTGCCGAGCTCTTCAATGGTCATCTCGCGATGATCCACAGCGCACCACCCCTTCGGCCAAACGGCACATCTCCCTGATTGCCACGGCTGGCTCAGAAGAGGAAAACACGGCGTTGCCGGCCACCACTACATCGCAGCCGGCTTGGACTACCGACTCCACGTTGTCCAACCCTAAGCCGCCGTCCATCTCTATCAAGAAGGAAAGCCCATCGACGGCTCTCCACTGACACAGCCTGTGAAGCTTCGGCAGCGCTTCTGACAGAAATTTCTGGCCTCCAAAGCCAGGGTTCACCGACATCACAAGGACAAGGTCCACCAGATGCAGCACGGGACGAAGCCATTCCACCGGCGTACCGGGATTCAAGGCAACCCCAGCCTTAGCACCCCCTGCCTTTATGCGCTGGAGGACGCGATGGACGTGAGGTGTAGCCTCCACGTGTATGGAGATGACGTCCGAGCCGGCTTCCAAGAAAGACTCTATAAAAGATTCGGGCGGCTCCACCATAAGATGCACATCTATTACGTCTTGCGCAAAAGACCGCTTCAAGGCCTTGACCAGCGCCGGTCCGTACGAGAGATTCGGCACGAAGTGGCCGTCCATCACATCCACATGGAGCCAGTCATACTCATCCTCCATGGCCTCTATGGCCCTGGCCAAGTTGAGCGGGTCAGCAGAGAGAAGCGAAGGAGCAAAAAGCGGACGGCCATCGTGCCTCAAAAATATCTCTCCTGCCATACGAACTCGCCTCCCAGGTAGATCGTCACCACGGCCTCTTTAGCGTAAGGAGCATCCAACGTTATATATTCTCCTCCCTTTACCTCCCTGTCCAGCAAGGTTTGGGCCCCGCGCGCGTCGACCATCTCCATCTTCAAGGCCAACGGTTTGGAGAGCGGAGGCACCACATAGCGAACTTTAGCAATCTTAGCAGGCTGTTCCTGAGGCTTCGCTTGGGGCTCCTTCTCCTGCTCGGGCAAGGGTTTTGGTGTCAAATCTGGCTCCGTCTCCTCAGAACCAACCTTGGCCTGAGGAGCTTGAGGAGCCTGGCCAGGTATGACGGGCTTGGGCGAAGATGCAACCTTCTGAGTCTGAGGTTTGCGGTCTGTGGCCACAATCAACGACACTGCACCATTTACAGGAATGGTAGTTCCTGGCGCGGGACGCACCTCCATAACGATGCCCGGGGCGGTCATGGCATTATACACATAAGATACGCCGCCGACCTTAAGGCCTACGCTGCGCAATATCCTGCGCGCCTCGTCTTCTCCCTTGCCTCTCACGTCGGGCACTGCGGCCGTAGATGCGCTCCCCCCCGCCGAGCCGGAGCTCACCAGAAGGCTTACTCTGGCATTTTCTGGCACCAAAGCCGGCGCCGCAGGGCTTTGAGCGATCACCGTACCGGCTGGAGCCCTGTCGTCCCTTATCCTGAGCACATCGCCAACCACAAAGCCCGCCTCCCTGAGCTGTTGCGATGCCCTTTCGTAATCGAGGTTGCGCACATCTGGCACAGAAACCTGCTTGCTCCCCTTGCTGACCTTGAGCAGGACCACCTTCCCCTTGCGCACTTCAGCTCCGGCCTCCGGCCATTGCGATATCACTGCCCCTTTTGGAAGTGAGGAGTCGATCTCGTCAACGCGAGAGAGAAGTCCAAGTCTCTGAATTTCATCTAAGGCTTCCGTCATAGAGCGTCCCTCTAAGGAGGGCACCTCCACGTTCCTGCCGCCGATAAAGATCGCGTAAAACGAAGCTAAACCGGAGCCGACGAGGACAAGGAGGATGATTATCAATGACAAGTTGACTATTCGCCCCATATGCTATCCCCCCCTCATCTTTTCATAATTATAGCAATATAAAATCCGTCGAGCCATGGGAGCGTCGGCAATATATAGTAACCCCACGGGCGACCGCGCTTCAAGGGCAGGCCTTCTTGGATCACTTCCAGCTCTACGGCATCCGAACGAGATGTCATCATATCGCCGACCACCTGCTCGTTCTCGGCGCGAAGGAGGCTGCAGGTTATGTAAACGACTGTTCCGCCGGGCGGAAGCAACGACAAGGCCCGATCAAGAAGCCTCTTTTGAAGCGCCGCAATCTCTCCAAGTCGTCTGCGCGTTAAGCGCCACTTACCTTCCGGATGACGGCCCCACGTGCCGCTTCCAGAGCACGGCGCATCCAAGATGATCAATTGGGGCGTCTCTTCTGGTTCAAGATATAGCGCATCCCCCGTTTTCAATTTAAACGCCGAAGCCGGCACGCCGAGCCTCTCAAGTTCCTCACCGGCTGCTTTCACCTTGGCGAAAGAAACATCCCACCCCTCGACGAAAACCCCGTCCCATCGCTGCAACATCTGCCCCATTTTCACACCGCGGCCGGCACACATATCGAGCACCCTGCCACCCTTCCAAAAACGGCCGGCCACATCGATCGCCGCCATAGAAGATTCGCTCTGAGGGGTCCAAAGCCCTTCCCTGTAGCCTGGGAGGGACGGCGGGTGAGCTGTGAAAGCCGTTCTCAAGGAATATGAAAAAAGCGGCGAGTGCCATACCTTACGTCCGATCGAAGCGAAAGAGGCGATGACCGACTCGGCCTGCGCCGAAGGAGAAAGGCGCAAAGAGAGATACGATCGCATGTTCATCATCTTTAGGAGCTTCTTGGCGGCTGGGATGCCGAGCTCGTCAGCCCACATCTTGGCCAACCACAGCGGCATGCCGCTCAGGAGCGCTTGATCTGCCAGTTCGGCGCTGGATTCAAGCCTCATCATCTCTCCCTTGCCGACCTCCGAGACGCGGCGAAGCACAGCGTTCACCAATCCCGCTTCTGAAGGGCATTCCATTTTCGCGATGGATACGAGGGCATTGGCCAGCGAAGGAAGGGCAAAGTGCTTAAGCTCAAACATCCCCGCTGTGCCTACCACCAAGATGTCCTTGGCCTCGGGAGACAGGTCCTCAAAGGGTTTGCGAAGGCATTTTTTCACCAGATGCACCCACAGAGAGCGGCGCCTCATAGCAGCATAAGAGAGCGTAGCTGCCAATTCCCTCTCTTCGTCTTGCACGGAAGCGGTGATTTTCCGAAGGGCCTCGCTGAGAAATTCGCCTTCCCCCGCAGCTCTCCAGGCTTTACAAGCAGCCTCTATTCCCCTCACGAACTGACTACCTCTGCCATGAGGACCTCGCCTGGCTGTCTGGTGCGGACGAAGATCTCTTGAGGAAGGAGAAGGCGCAGGCCAAAGCGATATACGGGCATCGTCCTGAGCTCGACGCCGGTGATCTCCATGCCAGAGACATCCTGATCCGTCGTGAGATATCGCTGCACAAGTTTGCTCAAGACAGTGCCGAACATGTGAGCACACAACACCGCTATCAGCACCGTAAGCCAGCTCAGATAGCCAGTGACCAAAAGCAGGATAATAAACGTTATGGCCGAAAGCGTATTGGTCACCACGATAGTGGTGCCACAGCGTGGATGTATTGCCAGATCTCGCTCGCCGTTTTTAAGGCGCTCGAGGCCTTCTCTCGCCGCTGTCAGAACCAGATACGGGTCGTCCATCCCTTTTAGGGAAAACCCTTCGTCATAAGCCAGCCCTGCCACATT
>LGFQ01000024.1 GCA_001508935.1 Synergistales bacterium 54_24 | reverse complement strand
GCGCCGGAAACGCCCGTCTGTGCGGTCCTTATCCGGTGCGAAGGAGAGTTTTCGGGCAATGTCATTTTTCTCATGGAAGAAGGAGAGGCGTTTAGGCTGTCCGAGATCTTGATCTCCCAGGATTTGGGGAGCTTGGATGACGCGATGAAGGAGGAGATCAGGGACAGCGTGAACGCGGAGGTCGGCAATATAATCATCGGCGCATTTTTGAGCGCCATAAGCCTCCTCGTCGGAAGCCCCTTGCCGTCTACGGTTCCAGCAGTTGCCCATGACATGTTGGGATCAATAATGGATGTGGTGGCCGCCCTCTATGGCATGACTGGCGATGTGGCCTTGATGTCCAAGACCACCCTAAATGTCATAGGCGAGGACAGCGAGGTAAGAGGTACTGTCGTCCTTGTACCGGACCCGGATTCGCTTGAGACCCTTCTCAAGAAGCTGGGGGTGTTTTAGGCTTGTCTACCGTCTTGCATGTAGGCATGGCCGACTTGGTGACAGCCAAGCACCCGGCTACGCTGATATCCTTGGGGTTGGGTTCGTGTATAGGAATTGCGATTTATGATGAGGTGGCCAAGGTGGCGGGGATGGCTCACATAATGTTGCCGGAGAGCAGGGGAGAAAACACCCCTAAACCGGGGAAGTTCGCCGATACAGCGGTTTGTGCGCTCGTTAACGAGCTGCTCCAAATGGGAGCTTCTAAGGACAGATTGAAGGCTAAAATGGCGGGAGGCGCTCAGATGTTCGCCTTGGGCGGCAAGGGCAGCAGCATCTTATCGGTGGGGGACAGAAATATAGAGGCCACGAAGAGAGCCCTATCCAGCCTGGACATACCGCTCGTAGCTTTTGATGTGGGAGGCAACAAAGGGAGGAGCGTCGAATTCAGGACCGACCGGTGGATCCTCATCGTCAAAGTCATAGGTTCGGCCGTGAAAGAGCTGTGAGTTGAGGTTGAGCTGTGAGCGAAATAGAAGAAGTTAAAGAAGTGCAAACACAAGAGAATAAAGAAGATCGCGCCACGTCGATCGCCATCCCCCAGGAGTTGCTCGAAGATGCCTCCTGTCAGCTCGGCATTTCGCCCGACGAGCTTGCGCACGTTCTGGCAAGTTCGAGCGATACGGCGGCTGCGCTTTCTGCTCTGCGCTCGATCGTGCCCTGTTATATTGCCATAAAAGCGAAGTTCGAGTCGCGCCGCCGGGGTGAGGTGGCGGGGTTGTTCTGCATCGTGGCCGATGGGTTGACCGGTGATATTTTGGATAAATCGCTTTGGGTGGGAAGAAACGGGCTGCCCGAGGGCTTTGCCATTGGAGCGAGTTGGGAGTCTGTGATGAATGCGATCAGAAACATCGAGGAGCCGGTGGATAGCTCCACTTATAAAAAGGTGGAAAGGATCCTCGATGCTTTCTTCACTCCTACTGTCATCAACTTGCTCTTTCGTAGCGAAGAGAAACCGGAAAGCCTCCTTCGCATTCAAGAGATGCTCGCAGACGAGTTCCATCTCGATTTCATCGTAGATCTCGAATTGGAGCGTTTCAATAGACTGCGCGCTGAGCTGTCGAAAGTATTGCCCGAAAGCGAAGGCGAGCCCGAAGAGGCCCAGGGAGAGAAGGATAAAGGGGGGCCGAAAGCGGAGTCGGTCCAGCTCTTCTGCAAGCCATACGTGGATCCGGTGAAGGGCAAGGCCATATCGGAGGTTTCACTCGGCGATCTCGTGGAGGTTTCTCTCGACGAAGGGGGAAGTCTTGCGCGCTTTGTGGCCAGCGTCATGGCTAAAAGCGGCCAGCCTACGGCTTTCCCCGTGAAGGCTGTGGAGCGTTTGCCGAGCGGCGATTATTTGGTCAGGCTTCACATATCTGAGGGAATGGAAGGAGTATTCAAGGGTTCAGGCGAAGTGCGCGTGAAGATTTTTCAACCCGGACGTTATGTCATTCCAAAGGTCAACACCGCGTTTACTGTAATATTTATAGGGATCGTTTTATTGGGCATATTGTTGTTCATTTTTGTTATATGGTGATGGCGCATGGACGATCTGTGGCGTCGCTATAAGAAGGATCGCGACCCCAAGGACAAAGAAGCGCTCGTGAAAAGATATCTGCCGCTCGTCAAGTATGTAGTGGGCCGCATGCCGTTGGCGCTGCCTCCTGGATTGAGCTTCGACGACGTCCTGAGCTTTGGCATCATGGGGCTGCTCGATGCGATTGAGCGCTATGATTTAACCCTGGGCTACAAATTCAATACGTTCGCTGTGCCGAGGATACGCGGTGCGGTGCTGGACGAGTTGCGCAGGTTTGATTGGCTCTCCAGGGCCGGAAGGGAGAAGATCCGCCGGCTCGAGAAGGCCGTGGATAAATTATACAGGGAAAAGGGGCAGGCCGGCGATGTCGAACTCATGGACGAGCTTGACATGGACGAAAAGACATATAAGGAGCTGCTCGAGGTGGCCAGCCGCAACCACGTGGTCTCGTTAGACGAAGTCCTTGCCCTCGATGATGGCGATGTGTCAAGGGGCGACCTTATAGCGGACGATTTGCCCACTCCTCAGGAAGCGGTTGAGCTTTCCGATGAACTCGATTCGATTGCCAGAGCCCTTGAGAGGCTGTCTGAAAAGGAGCGCTTGGTAATCTCTCTTTATTACTATGACGGTTTGACGCTAAAAGAGATAGGTGCCGTCTTGGGGGTGACGGAATCTCGCGCCTCCCAAATCCACGGCAAGGCCTTGTCCACGTTGAGAGCTCTACTGAGGGCAGGCTTTTGATTGAGAGGTGGACAGCTTGACGGCAAGACCGTTTCATTTCTCGGTTGAGGAAGATGGCCTCTATCTGCAAGCCGATCCGGAAGAGAGGGCTACACTCGCTCAAATAGTCGCTTTCCTCAAGGAACGGGGGGTTTCGAGCTTCGACGGCGGAAAAATCGAGGCCGTCCTGGAAGAGCGTCCTAAAGAGCCTGTGCGCATAGCCGACAAGCCTACCGTTGAGGCAAAGGCCAAAATAGAGGTGGACATCTCCGACGACGAACTCAAGGCTTTCATAAGGGTAACACCTCCTTTGGATGACAGAGATTGGCCTACCGTCGACGAATTAAAAAGGGCCTTGGAAGAAGCGGGCGTCGAATATGGCATCGATGAGGGTGCGCTCGAGGAGATAGCAAGGGAACATGTAGAGGATGAGTGGGTTCTCGTAGCCAAAGGCAACCCACCTAAAGATGGAGAAGACGCCCAAATTGTGCTCAAGGTCGAGCTCGGTCGTCCTAAACCCAAAGAGGCCGATGCCAACAGGGTGGATATGCGGGAACTCGGAGCCGTGGTAAACGTCCTCCGCGGCCAGGAACTTGCCGAGAAGATCCCGTTAAAACAAGGAGAAGACGGCACAAGCGTCAAGGGTAAGCCCTTAAAAGCCAGACAAGGCAAGGATCGTCAGCTCCCAAAGGGGAAAAATACGGAGGTTTCCGATGACGGCCTCTATCTCCTGGCTGCTATGGATGGACATGTGTCTATTCGCGAGGGGAAAATAGATGTCCTGCCTGTATATGAGATCAAGGGAGACGTGGATTATAGCGTCGGCAATGTAGATTTCGTCGGTACCGTAATCGTGAGGGGCACTGTGCGCGAGGGTTTTGTGGTCATGGCGAGCGGTGATATCCAGGTGGATGGGGCTGTAGAGGGGGCGAAGCTCAAAAGCGGCGGCAATATCGTAGTAAAGGGCGGGGTCAGCGGCATGGGCAAGGGAGAGCTATCCGCCCAAGGCGATATTATCGTCAGATATGCGGAGCAGGCCACCTTGAGGAGCGGTTCTAACGTCGTTGCAGAAAGGGCTCTCCTCCACAGCCTTGTATACGCCAGGTCCGAAGTCCAGGTTTCGGGCGGCAAAAAGGGCACGATCACCGGAGGCAAAATCTACGCCGGCTCGGAAGTTATCTGCGATGAATTGGGCAGCAAGATGGAAACGCGCACGGAAGTTCAGGTAGGCACACCCCCAGAGCTCATCGAGGAGAAGCGCACCAAGGAGGGAGACCTCGCCGAGAGCCTCAACAAGCTTCAGGAGGTTGAAAAGAACCTGGAGTACCTTAAAAAATTGGAAGAAATGGGAATGTTGGACGAGGAAAAGCGTGGGATGCTCGTTGCTCTCACAAGGGCCAAATTCCAACTACGAGCGCATGTGGAAAGCCTTCAGAAACAGTTAGCCAAGATAGAGGCCACCCTGTATGAGTCTAAGGGGAGAGCGCGCGTTCGCGTCAAGGGCTATTGCTATCCAGGTGTTGTAGTCTTCATAAAAGGTGTAAGCTATGTCGTGAAGGACACGTTGCAATTCGTCTCGTTCGTGTATGATGAAGGGGAGGTGCGGATACGCTCCTTCGAGGGATAAAGGGACAGTAAAGGAAGAGTGATGTAGGGTTGAAGCCGGTGGAGTGGCAGCTTTCGCTTTTGAGGCTCGGCCAAAATACTCAAGAGGGCAGGGAGTTCGCTGCGGCTGCAAAACAAGCGTCCCAGCAGCAAGAGGGAATAGCTTCTGCCGTAGAACAGGAGCGGCAGGTTAGGCGTAGGCGTGGGCCGGAAGAAGAGCTGCGCGTGGCCCTTCGTAAAGAGGGTAGCAGTGTCGGCGTCAAAAAGAGTAAGAAGCGCAAACCCGGCGGCGGTAGCGAGGGAGAAGAGGACGAGGAAGGGAAGGAAAACAATCTCGATGTTTACGCCTGAGTGGAAACCATGAGTCCCCAAAAGGGCCTCGCCCTGGGATATCTGCGGCTGATTGAAGAGGGAAATCTCTTCCAGGGGGCCGCATTGGTAACGGATTTCAGAGGGATTCCGCTCGATTTCAGATATACTGAGCCCATATCGCCCACGAGGCTTGAGCGTATCCTTTACGGCGATGCCTTGGACGTCTATATAAGGGAAGAAGTCATATTAGAGAGCCTGTTGAAAGCCGTCGAAGTTAAGCCTTCCTTGTGGGTTTGCAATGACCGAAAACTGTTAGAATTTCTCGAAGAACATGCCGCTTGCCCACCCATCTTTTTGGAAAGCACCTCCTATTCTCCATTGGACGCCGTCGGAGAAATGGTGCCTCAGCCGGAAGCCGGCGCGTACTTGGTTCAGGTGGATCCCATAAGTGCTCCCCTGAAGTTGATCGTACCGGTTGGCACTGGCGAGGATGCCGTAAAGAGCGTGGCCTCCATACTAATCGAGGCGGCTGCCTCGATGGAGCTCCTCGAACCTTTCGCTCGCATAAAGAGGGCTCTGGAAGCCGTAGCCGCTGGGGAAATCACAGAATGAAAAGGGGCTTCATTGGCCGTTTGGAGGAGATCGGGGAGAGCCTGTCGAGGCTTTTTGCGGGAAGAGTTAGAGTGCGCTCATTGCCCCCACGCCGTGCGAGAGTTGCCTTTTTGCCCCCAGTCAGAAGGGGTCCCATCAACATCGAGCACTTGGATAGCAGGCAGAATACCCCTGTCATGGGATCTCTCGCATCGGAGTGGAGGTGCGTACGTCCCCACAGGATGAATCTGGCCTTGGCTGGTTCTGTTAAAATTTGCAGCGCACCTCTTGAGGTTCGCCCACCTTTAACAAAGGGCGGTTTGTCCTTTGGGATAAGTCCGACTATAAAGGACGCCACTGAACGTATAAGATTTTTGCCCCAGGTCAGAGGAAATCGCGTACGTTATTTGAAAGAGAAACCGTTTGTCGAGGGGTCTGGCCTTATTGCCCTTTTCTCTCCTATAATTAAAGATGCCCTTCTGAGGGAAGTTTTGGAGAGGGAAAGGGGTGTCTTGCTCATCTGGTATGATGTCTCGAGCGACGCAATGCTCCCCTATATGCTGGCTCTCTTCAGGCGCCTGGATGCCTCTCAGGGCGATATATTTTCGTGGCGTTGGCTCCCAGGAGCTTAAGGGAATGCGGAGGTGGTCGGCATAGAGCATGCTTTAGGGGCGTGAGGGCAGCAGTTTCGATTTTCTTGCAGTAATTTAAACATTTGGAGGTAGTGTCAGACTTATGGGAGAGAGCAATAACTTTTCGGCCGTCTCTGTCAATGTGGGCGAAGTCGTAACCGGTAAGGTTGAGCGCATAATGCCTTATGGCGCCTTTGTCAGGTTGGCCACGGGCCAAAAGGCCATGATCCACATCTCTGAGCTTTCGAGGAGTTACGTGAAGAAGGTTGAGGATGTCCTTCAGGTGGATCAAGAAGTCAGGGCCAAGGTGATCAAGATCGACGAAAAGGGCAGGATCGATCTTTCGATAAAGCAGCTCGAGGCGCACTCCGCACCTCGTCCCCAAGACGGTGATGATTTTGAGAAAAAGCTTTCTAACTTCCTTAAGGCGAGCGAACAGAAGATTGCGGATTTAAACAGCAAGAGTGAAGGGAAGAAGGGAGATAAGCGCCGCGGCAAGAGGTAGCGACGTGGGGCACCCTTACAGCAAGGTTGCGCCCATTTTCTACGAGCGCCTTAACGCCGAGGACCGCCTTTTTTTGAAGCGCCACATGGAGGGAAGGCGCTTCGACGAAGGAATTGTCTTGGGGGTAATGACCCGTTGCCGCTGGGGCTATCCACAGGTGATTTTGTGCTGTCCCCTCTCCGGCATACGCCCCTTCCCTACGATATTCTGGTTGGTCTGCCCCTACTTCGTTCGGGCCTGTTCTGCCCTCGAATCTGCGGGCGGCGTGGGCGATCTCGAAAGAAAGATGGGGCACGATTTGAACGAGTGGGCCTCTTATTCTAATAGGTATGCGTCTTTACGGTTGGCCATGGTCGGCTCATCGACGAGGCGCTTCCTGCGCTCGAGGCGAAGGGGTATTTGGCACACCCTCAGGAGAAGCGGTCTCGGAGGCATCGCCGTCAAGGATAGAGTTACGCTCAAATGCCTCCACCTTCAAGTCGCCTCTTGGCTCGCCTTGGGAGAACATCCCGGCGCGGTGTGGCTTGAAAAAGCGGTAGGCCCGCGAGAATGCGAGGCGCCTTCTTATTATCGCTGCTCCTTCGGGGAGGTTACAGATGAAACGTCTCGGCGTCATCGACGTCGGATCGAACTCGGTCCGCGCCCTCGCGGCGGGATATGCAGAAGGGCGCTTCGTATACCTTGCGAGCGGAGCTTGGATAAGCCGGCTGGCTCAAGGGGTTGGGGAAGGCCGATATGCCATATCGGGTGAAGCCTTAAGCCGCACAAAGGCGGCTGTGGCCAAGGCCTGTATGCTTCTCGATGTTATCTGCGTGCCGCTCGAGGACAGGTCTTTCATAGCGACCGAGTCGCTACGCAGCGCTCATAACGCATCTTTTGCCGCAGCCGAATTGGAAGGGGTCGCCGGGTTGCCGCTCTCCGTCTTAAGCGGCCACGAGGAGGCGAGCTTGAGTTTTCAAGGTGCAGCTTTCGACTTGCGCGAAAGGGTCGGCCTTATCTTCGACCTCGGTGGAGGGAGCCTCGAGGTGGGAGACGGAAAGCGCTTCTTCTCACTGCCGTTAGGGGCGGTGCGCATGGCTTCGCTCTACGGCGAAGATGTTAAAAAGATCAGCAGTGCAGCGGCTAAGCGGCTTGACGAGGTCCGTCGCCTTTACGCCGGAGGAGCGGTCGTCGGCGTGGGCGGCACGTCCTCCACGGTCGTCATGATGCTGAAGGCTGTTCCCGTAAGGGAATATCACCCTGGAAAGGCCCACGGAAGCCTCGTAAGGAAGAAGGAAATCGAAGGACTTTTGGCGAAAATGGCGCGGCTCTCGGCGGAAGGGCGGCGAAATATAATTGGCCTTGAGCCGGGCAGGGCGGATATAATAGTCCCCGGCATGGCTGTCATCGTCTCATTGCTCGACGCCTTGGCTATCGACAGCTACACCCACAGCGAGTGTGATCTCCTGTGGGGGAAGTTGGTAGAGATGGCACGGGAGAGGGGATTGACGGCGAGCGGTATCGACTGGAGGGTTGACTGTGTGGAAGGGCAGGTTTAGCGAGGATATCGAAAGAGCGGTCTTGGACTTTACCCAATCGTTGGATCTCGATTGGCGATTGGCCCTGGCTGACGTGATCTGCAGTGCTGCCCATGTGAGGATGCTCTTTCATGTGAAACTGATTTCCCCCCAGGAGTGCGGCGCAATTTTGTCGGCTTTGAGGCAGATCGCGGACGAGATCAAGTCCGGCGAGTTCGTGCCCAAGGTAGAACTCGAAGACGTGCACATGAACATCGAAGCGCGGTTGATCGAGCTTTTGGGAGCTGTAGGGGCCAAGCTCCACACAGGAAGGAGCCGCAACGATCAAATAGCCACGACGATGCGCCTGTACTTGCGGGAAGAGCTGTCCAAATTGGGGCTCTCCCTCTGCCATATGCTCGAAGTTTTGCTCCGCTGCGCCGAACGCCACGTGGATGTGGTTGTGCCCGGATACACCCACCTGCAACAGGCTCAGCCGATCTCTATGGGCCATTACTGGATGGCGCAGTTCTGGGCCTTTGTCCGCGATAGCGACCTTCTGCTTTATGCTCTCAAGGGTTTGGACGAGTCGCCTTTGGGGTCGGGAGCTTTGGCTGGTTCGACGCTGCCGCTCGACAGGCATTACGTGGCCAGCATCTTGCGCTTCTCCGGCGTCGCGGAGAACAGCATCGATGCCATCTCTCAAAGGGATTATATGCTCGATTATCATCACTTCGCCGTGTCTTTTATGCTCCACTGCAGCCGACTTTGCGAAGACCTCATCATATGGAATACATCTGAGTTTGGCTGGATTCGCCTGCCCGACGGATTTTGCACGGGCTCCAGCATGATGCCTCAGAAGAAAAATCCCGACGTATTGGAGCTGGTGCGCGGCAGGGCGTCTCAGGCCATTGGGTGTTTTGTGAGCACGGCGGCACTTTTAAAGGGTCTTCCCATGGCCTACGACAGGGATTTGCAGGAGGACAAGCGCAGCCTCTGGACGTCGTTAGAGCTGCTCGCCTCCGTTATGGGCGTCCTCCCTCCGCTCCTCTCTCGGGTGGACGTGGACGAGCGCCGCGCTTTGGACGGTTTTCGAGACGGTTTCGCTTTGGCGACGGACGTAGCAGAATATCTCGTGGCCAAAGGCGTGCCTTTCAGGGAAGCACATCAGAAGGTGGGGCGGGCCGTCAAGTGGTGCCTGGAGAAGGGAAGGGCCTTGAACTCCCTTTCCGTCGAAGAATGGAGGGTCCTGATTCCGGAGGTCGAGGCCGACCTGATCGGCTTGCTCGTGCCAGAGGTGGCCGTGGAGAGGCGCCGCACCTTTGGAGGGACGGCGTTTGCTGAGGTGAGACGACAGATCGAGTCCGGCAAGGGGCGGCTCGAGAAGGCCCTTTCGAAGTTCGAATCCTACCGCGAATGCGACCTTGAAACCCTCCGCAGTCAGGTCTTTACTTTTTGTGCTCCTTAGCCCTCG
The DNA here is from genome assembly GCA_001508935.1 of Synergistales bacterium 54_24. Lineage (GTDB taxonomy): Bacteria > Synergistota > Synergistia > Synergistales > Thermosynergistaceae > Thermosynergistes. The sequence continues at coordinate 9,798 of LGFQ01000024.1, read as the reverse complement.
CCTCAGGAACCAACGCCGGCCGGTTGACATCTCCGACCCTTGCGTGATAATTTATATACGCTGATTGAGCCTTAAGAGTTAAATCGAAGGGAGTTTTTGGGCCGTTAGCTCAGGTGGCAGAGCACCGGACTTTTAATCCGGGTGTCGCAGGTTCGAGTCCTGCACGGCTCACCATTCCTCAAATCCTCAAAAAACACCTCCGCGGTCAGGTTTTTGCTTTTGTGCGTTTGTTAGCTTTTACTATTTTTTCGTCCTACCTCTCACATCTTGCACCTTACTCTTCACTGATCACTCATCACTCACTTTCACACTCACATCCACATCCACCCTCACCCTCACTTCCACATTCACATTTTTCACCCTCACCTCCTGAGTAAACCCTCGAGGTCAGGCCACTACTTTTTGTGTTTTCCCTCTTGCAGACACGGACGACACCGCCATTGCCCATAGCGTTGCAATCTGTTATAACGTGATGGCAGGTATTCTTGTGTTTTCATGAACCCGTTGCGCAAAATATCCAAAGGCGGCTGCGGGTCGGTTCCTTAAACTGCCTAAATACGACATGAACTCGGCTTAGGCTGAGGCGACCTTCGAAAGGGCGTCGAAAGCAAAAGGGGAGAAAGGATAGTGTCATTGTCAAGGGTGCTACACCGCGGAAATGACCTCAATGATAAAACCAGTAGCGGTGAAAACAGCAGCGGAAACACCACCGATAACGCCGCTGAAAATATCAGCAAAAATGCCGCCAAAGAGGCAAAAAGTAAAGACGTGACCCTGAGGGTACTTTTGACCGGCGGGGCTGGTTTTATCGGCAGCCATCTTGTTAGGGCGTTGATCGATCTGGGAAGCGAGGTTCATGTTGTAGACAACTTCGACCCCTTCTATCCGAGGAAGCTGAAAGAGCGCAATATCGAAAGCATATTAGAGCATTCAAAGGCAGCCCTCGAAAGAAGCGCCGAAGTTCAAAAATCGACCCTCAAGGTGTATGAGATGGACATATGCGACTACGGCGCTTTAATTAGCGCTTTTGGGAACATGAAATTCGATGCCTTCGTGCACCTGGCTGCCAAGGCCGGTGTGCGACCATCGATAAAGGATCCAATAGGATATGGTAGGACGAACATTTTAGGCACGCAAAATATGTTGGAGCTTGCCGCTAAGACCGGAACGAAGCAGTTCGTCTTCGCCTCTTCGTCGAGCGTTTACGGCGTAAACCCGAACGTCCCCTGGAAGGAGGACGAGCCGCTGAAGCCCATAAGCCCTTATGCAGGTACCAAGATCGCAGGCGAACTCATGGGCCACGTTTACAGCCATTTATACGGCATTCGCTTCATCGCCCTGAGGTATTTCACGGTCTACGGCCCTGGGCAGAGGCCGGACCTTGCCATTTGCAAATTCTCCCACCTCATGGCCCAAGGGAAGCCCATCCCCTTTTACGGCGATGGCTCGACGAAGCGCGACTACACCTATATCGCCGACATAGTGAAGGGCACGATATCCGCAATGAAATATCGCGATTCCATGTATGAAGTGATAAACTTAGGCAATCACCACACTGTTTCATTGAAAGAAATGGTGGAGGTTCTGGCAAGAGGCCTTGGCGTAAGGCCAATCCTCGACGTAAAACCCCTTCCGCCGGGAGACGTCCCTCAAACCTACGCGGACATCGGGAAAGCTAAAAGGCTTTTGGGTTACGAACCCGCCACGACTTTTGAGGAAGGTATAGCGAAGTTCGTAGAATGGTTTAAAATGACCTTTATGAAAAGCGCAAGGAGTGACCGTTAGTGCGTGTATGTGTGATAGGGACAGGATACGTCGGCCTCGTTACAGGGGCATGCCTCGCAGATACGGGAAACGACGTCTGGTGCGTCGACAAGGACGAAGAAAAGATAAATAAGCTAAATCAGGGCGTTGTGCCCATCTATGAACCTGGCCTGGAAGATATAGTCAAGCGCAATCTATCTGGAGGCCGACTTCGCTTCACGACGGACATAGCCGAGGGCGTATCCAGGGGGCTATTCATATTTATAGCAGTAGGAACCCCTCCAAATCACGATGGCAGCGCAGACCTTTCGGCCGTCTTCGACGTCGCCGAAGACATCGGCATGGCGATAGACAGCTACAAGATCATCGCTACCAAGTCAACCGTTCCCATAGGGACGACTTACAAGGTGAAGGAAATAATCTCTTCGAAACTCCAAGAAAGGTGCGCCGCGGATGTGGAGTTCGACATCGCATCATGCCCCGAGTTCTTAAAAGAGGGATCGGCCGTCGAGGACTTCCAACACCCCGACAGGATCATCATAGGGACGGAGAATGGCAGGACCGCGGAGCTGCTTAAAGAGCTGCTCGCGCCCTTCACCATGAGAGAGGATAGGTTTTTCGTCACCTCGATCCCCACGGCGGAGCTCATAAAATACGCCGCTAACGCCATGTTGGCCACGCGCATCAGCTTTATGAACGAGCTTGCAAGGTTGTGCGATAGAGTCGGGGCGGACATAGAGGCCGTTAGAAAGGGCATTGGCCTGGACTCAAGGATAGGCTCGAGCTTCTTATATGCCGGGCCTGGATACGGAGGGTCATGTTTCCCCAAGGACGTAAAGGCCTTGATCGACACGGCAAGACAAAGCGGAGTGGACCTCTCGATCTTAAAGGCCGTGGACGAGGTGAACGAAACGCAAAGGGATTACGTCTTTTCCAAGATACGCGACTATTTCAACGGCGACCTCAAGGGCGTGCGCGTAGCGCTTTGGGGATTGAGCTTCAAGCCCGACACCGACGACGTGCGCGAGTCGCCCGCCGTTGCGATAGCTAAGAGAATCATCGAAGCCGGCGGCGTCGTTCAAGCCTTCGACCCCGCAGCCACCGAGCAGGCGAGGAATATCTTGGGCGAACGTGCCATTGCGTACTTCGACGATTGCTACGAAGCCCTCCGCGGTGCCGATGCGCTCCTTCTTGCCACTGAATGGAAGATGTTTCGGCAGCCGGACTTCGACCGCATGAAAGAGCTCTTATCACGGTCCGTCATCTTCGATGTTAGAAACCAATACGACCCGCATAAACTCCGCCAGCGCGGCTTTACCTACTTCGGCGTCGGCCGATAAACCCTTGGGGCTTGATAGCAAGCCTTACATGTGTTTGCCATGCCATCTTTGCGCTTAAACATGTTTAAATCATGACAAGTTGTCGTGAAATCCCGACCTTTTGGTTCAAACCTTAGGAAACTCGCCATAAGGGATTTCGCCATGGATATCGGGGGTAGAGATAGCTTGAGGAGTGAAAAGAGCTGCCGGGAAAACTGCGGCGTTTTAAAGGAACACAAATTGCGTTGAGGTTTGAAAAGTGCTTATTGCTCGCTCTTTATATGGGCCTTCTGGTTTGGATGTCCTTGGGCACGCGCTATCCTGAACCGGTGGAGTTGTTGTTTCGAAAAATCGGTTCGCTCACTCTCCATGGTTTGGGCTATTTCTTCCTCATGGTCTTATTTGGTTGGGTCGTAATGGTAAAAGGCAAAAGAGAGGCGCTTCTTGTCCTTGCGGTGGCGTTTCTTTATGGCCTTGCCTTGGAGGTGGCTCAGGCCTATACCTCGACGAGGGAATTTTCGTGGGTGGATATGCTGGCAAACCTGGCAAGATTGAGCGTAGGTGCTCTGGCCTTATGGGTTTTTGACGTCCTAAGGCTAAAGGGTCAAAGCTGGCAAAGGGTTGAGGATCAATGAGATTAAAAGCCACATCGGATTCGTGCCTATATGGAGGTGATATGGCGTGGGGATAGCTGCGGACTATCGCGGACCTTCGGGAAAGACCTTGCCCGGAGTTAAGATAAATGCTACCGAAATCACAGAAAAATTACGCCCGCTGTTTGTGCAGCGAAAAGAAGCGGTTTTGGCATACCTTTTCGGCTCTTATGCCCGCGGAAAAGCGCGGGAAACCTCAGACATCGACGTTGCTGTTCTCCTCGAACCCGATGTAAAAGGCGAGAAACTTTACGACGTGTACCGGGATCTTTTCCTATCGATATGCGAAGCTTTGGGTACCGAACGTTTCGACCTTGTCTTGCTAAATCGGGCACCTCTTTCTTTGAGGTTTGAGATCGTTTCCCAGGGAAAGCTTATTTACGCTCGGGATGAGGAAACGCTGAATGGCTTCAAGATCGATGTCATACGCAAATATCAGGACACGGCCTATTTGAGGACGGTGCAGGACCAATACTTAAAAGAGAGGGTACGCCAATGGTACTCAAAAGAGAGAGCATCAACGCCCGCCTAAGGAAACTCAACGAAGTACTGGAAAAACTGCGCGGAAAAGAAGCCATTTCCCTTGAGGAATATAGAAATAATGTAGATCTGCAGTGGTCAATCGAACGGGGATTGGAAGTGGCTTCATCGTTGATTTTGGACATAGGAAATCACATCCTGGTCGGTGTCTTTCAAATTTCCGTAGATGAATACGAGCAAATTCTGAGCGAGCTCAAGCAGCAAAAGGTTATTAGTGAGGAGCTTTATCAGGAACTGCATGGCTTGGGAGGCTTTAGAAACATCCTGGTCCATGGGTATCTGGATTTGGATCATGATCTGGTGTATGCCCACTACAGAAAGGCACTGCAGGTCTTTCCAAAGTTCGTTTTTGAGATTGTGGAGTGGCTTGAAGAGCATGGTGGGGGTTAAAGCGCTGGGCGAGGCGTTGTTGTATGAGGCGTGAGACGTAAGGCGTGAGGCATGAAAAAAATGTGAAAGTGGATGTGAGAGTATAAGTGAGTGATCAGTGAAGAGTAATAAGTAATAAGTAATAAGTAAGGTGCAAGATGTGAGAGGCAGGACGAAAAAAGTTAGTAAAGGCTAAGAAACACAAAAGTAAAGACCCAACCATAGATTACCAAATGTGAGGAGTGTGTCCCGTGGGCAAAGCAAAGTCGTCAGTTGATCTGGCAAATATTTCTCCCGTGGTTAAAAAGCTGCGAAGGAATGGATCAAAGAGGCCTTGGCTACAAACGAGGTCGCAGGTCATTTTGGTTCCTCAGAGGATTTAAACGAAATGGTTACCGAAGCCCTGATGAAGGAACACAATGGCAAAGACCCTGATTTTGTAAAGCAAAAGTTCGACGAGATAAAGCCGCAGATCGACTTTGTCGTCTCTCTTTTCAACTACATAAACGATGAACTCAAAAACAAACAAAGAGAAATAAAGCTTGATGTGGATCTGCTTGCTGAGCGACTGAAGAGGCTTTTGATGGCCTTGCAAACCTCGGGGCACGCCGATATGGTCAACGTAACCTTTGGCAGCACGGCTTACCCGCTTTCGGAAGAGATGGCGGATCTGTTTTTGAGCCTCAACGAAAAGGGCATAAGGTCATGGGACGAGATGCAAAAAGAAGAGATGTCCTACATGGTCAAGGAGTATTTTATATTACGAGGGAGAAAACTCATTCCCTGGGGGTGGGATTTCCTGCGATGCATTCTTGCATCCTCCGAAGGCGAATTTGACAAACATATCAAGGCAATTCGCTCCAGATTTGCCTCTCTCGAAGATGCCGACGATTTTTTGCACGGCAAAGATTTCAACTATGGCCTCATGGACGTCAGAGACGAGGAGTTTGAAGCGGCTCTTGGATCGTTGCTGGAAGAAGTCAGGTCGCTTGCGCAAGCTGGTGCCCTTGAGACAGGCAAGGCGTTGTGCCCGAAAGATCCTCCCAACTTATTCATGTCCTCTATACCTTTGATCGAAGGAAGTTGGATAGACAAAAAGGCTCTCACGGTGCTCGAATGGTATCGAACCATCTCGGACATGGGATATGCTATGTGTCGTCCGGAAGGAGAAAATCCCCTTGCCTGGCCCATCGTATTGGATGAAACGGTGCAAGACGAAGATGCCTACTGTGACGAAATTATCAGAGTCGGTGACCTTGGCATCATAGGTAAAGATGAGCAATATTCGATCTTTTTGGACGTCGAAGAGCACATAAAGTCGCTAAAATTGCAGGAACGCTTAATCGACGGCAGAACTTATGTCTCCATGGAAGGGTACTTTAACCGCGACGGACATCTGCTCAAATTGGAAGACTTTGATATAAAGGAAGGAATAACTATCAGGTCGTGGAACAGGTGGTTCGAAGAACACGGAGGAGAAGAAACAGCATGCATCGGGCAATTTCTCATTTCTGAGATGAGTTACGATATTAAATCTTATGATATACAGCGTATACCCTCGCTTGAAGACGTATTTGAGCTTCAGGAAATGCGCGAAAAATGCAACTTTTTGGCGAATAAGCTTAAGGTTTCCTCATTGGATTCAACTCCTCTCGAGCTCAAGGAAAAGGGCATTGAGGATGGATTGTACATTAACCCCTGCCCGCTCGAAGATCAACCGATCAGGGCTTCTATTGCTAAATGGCGTGATTCGGCTTTCGACGCACTTGTGCGTTATTTTGCTTTGCATATGACAATTCTATTAATATTCGGCAAGCTTCTTGATGAGGAGAAGATCGTTTTCAAGGACCTCGAAGATACACTTATGCAAGCTATTGTGCATATAATCGCGTTAGTGTATTCATACAACGATATCATTGCCGAGTATCTGGATAAACTGAAAACCGTTAAGGGGTTAACCTGGTCGGATACTCCGCCATACGGTTGGGGCGCGCTTTTCCCGAACGGTTTTTTAATAGATATGAGTGATATTCAGGAAGCGGCAGAAGAAAACTACATGTCCCATTTCGAAAGACACATAAAGACGGCACATGATTAAGATAGTTTGCAATAAAGTTGGCAGGAGTCAGCATCTCCGGTAATGGAAACGTCCACATCCTCAATTATTGCCGTATAGAGGACGGGGTAATCCTTCGCGTCTCTTATGCTGAACAGCGTCTCGTCAGTTTGTTAACGACGTAGAATGACAACACAAGTTCGTGCTCTGTAAAGATATATTCCGTCATGGCGTTCATGCGCGGATTTGGAAATAAAAGCAAAGAGACGAGTACATTGGTATCCAGCATAACCCTCATATCATTTAACTGTTCTTTCCCGCCGAAGCTGTTTTATCATGGCGACTACGTCATCCTCGTTTTTTAGCCCAGCACGTTCCGCTTCTCCAGCAAACGCGGCCCGCGCTTCTTTGATGGCCTCCATTGAAGCATTAAGGATATAAACTTTTCCGGCTTCTTCGACGAACAAAACCTTGTCGCCTTCTTTGACGCCCAGCTTTCGGCGGATATCAACGGGAATAGTGATCTGCCCCTTCGAGGTTATCTTCGCAAGCTCCATTAGTTACCGCTCCTTTCGCCGTTAAGGTGTTCCTTACATTCCTTACATCAATAGTATACGCAGATTTAGCAAAAATGTTAATGGCTTCCGGCGCTCATGCAGCGTCGGCCAAAGTTCAGTGTAAAATAAGCTTTAAGGTCATTCAGGAGATAAGTAGAGGTGGATAAAAAAGAGGTGCTTGTGCGCGAACTGGAAAACTTGCCAGAAATTTCCCTCTGGCTTATATCAATGGTATCAATTAAATAGTGGGAGTGAATGTGAGTGTGAATGTGAGATGTGAATGTGAGAGTGGAAGTGAGTGATGAGTGATCACTAATGAATAAGGTGTGAGATATGAGAGGTAGGACGAAAAAAGGTTAGCAAAGGCTAAGAGGCACAAAAAGCAAAGATCTAACCCCAAGGTGAGTAACCTGGAATTGTGAAAGGAGGCGAAGACGGTGCCATTATCAAAAGCATTATGCGGCAGAAGTACCGCCAAAAACGCAAAAAACAAAGATTTGGCCTCTAAGGATTCGGTGTTAAGTAAATTGGATGAGATATTGGTAGGTATAGGAAAATACCCAGGCAAAAAAGAGCTTATGGAAGATGCTTTCCGCGCCCTTTTAAGAGCAAAACCGGAGTTAAAGATGGACTTAGCGGTGGAATTGTATAAAAAAAAGGAAATTTCTCTTTCGAAAGCTGCCGAGATTTCTGGACTGAATGTAGAAGATTTTAAGGAATTGTTGCGGGAAAGGGGTATTAAAATTTCAATTCCCGCGATCCCGAGTGAAGACATTGACAAAGAAGTGGAAAGAATCTTGAGGCAATGATTATCCTCGACACTGATATCCTGAGTATGTTTGCTAAAATAGGAGAAATTGAATTGCTAAAACGCCTTTTCAGCGAAGAAGTAGCAATGGTGCCAAAAGTAAGAGACGAAATATCCATACCTCTTGAGTACGGGTATGCTTTCCCCCTGCGGGTGATCTCAGAAATAAGAACGGTGCCACTTAGCGGAGAAGCACTGGAAGAATACGAGAGACTTCAGCGAAACTTTAGTTTGGGAAGGGGAGAGCTTGAAGCTATTGCATATTGCAAAACAGAGGACTGTGCTTTTGCAACTAACGACATGAAAGCGAGAGAATTTGCAAAAGGAGAGGGTCTTTTTGTCATCTCATTACAAGCGATTTTTAAGGCACTCTGGAAAAAAGGAATAAAAGACAAAGAAGAAGTCAAGCGAATACTTGAAAATATTAAAGAAGCTGATAATTTATCGATAAGCATAGAGGTTGAACGGGAAATATTTGATGAGTAATTAGTGAAGAGTGAAGTGTGAGATGTAAAGCATAAAGATGTGAAATGCAAGAGGCAAGACGAAGACGACCCCCTATGCTCTGCGCGAGAAATGGAGGTGATATGGCGTGGGGATAGCTGCGGACTATCGCGGACCTTCGGGAAAGACCTTACCTGGAGTTAAGATAAATGCTACCGAAATCGTATCTCCTCAGGGCGGGCAGCGGAACTGGCGGGGATGGACCGTGTGGAATTCTTGGAGAGCTTGGGTCGCTATCGGATTCCCGTGTTCAATTACTCCTTAGAAGAATTGGAACGTGAGATCCGGGAGGCTAAGACAAGAGCAGGGGAAACCTGTTGAGAGTAGTTTGCAATACTAGTCCACTGATCTTGCTCGCCAAAATCCACTGGCTCGGGCTCCTATCCCAGTTCTGTGACGAGGTGATCATTCCAGCATCGGTCCTGGAAGAGGTGAAAGCAAAACCTGGCGAGGAAGCAAAGCAGGTTCAGATATTGCTACAAAGCCAAAACTTTCGGCTTCGGAAGGCTACGAAGTGAACCTTGGATGGACTCTCACCGGATTTAGGTATCGGTGAGCGGGAAGCGATTGCTCTTGCTTTAGAGGTAGCGGCTGACTTTGTGATACTCGATGACCAACAGGGCCGGCGAGTCGCCCATGAAAAAGGACTGTTGGCTACCGGGACACTTGGCATTCTCATTGAAGCGCGGGAACGAGGGATGATCCCTTCGGTGCGTTGTGAACTGGATCGCCTGATTGAGGCCGGTATGTGGATCGACGAGGCGTTTTATCACCGCATCCTACAGGAGTTTGGCGAATGAAGCAGGTTCTGCAAAGCTATAAAACTGGCGAGCTGAGCATGGCAGATGTGTCGTCTCCGGCACTTAAGCCCGTAAACCTTGGGGTCAGACCTGTTGTCTTAATATACGAGGTCTTTACTTTTTGTGTTTTTTTGCCGGACTTCGCTCCCGTTACCCGAGCAGGCAGCTACCTCGTCCATTTGCCCTGATGCTATAATTAGTCCGCTCAAGGGCAAGAGAGCAATTTTTCTTGCGGAAAAGACGGCTGCGCTACCTTCAGTTTTGTCGTAGCCGTGCCCAGCGTGTACGAGAATGCGAATGTAGTCTAAAAGATCGCAGCATACAAGGGAGGACTCTCCATGAGCAAACTCAACTCGTTAAAGCCCCACGACTCCTTCTTCAAGCGCATCCTGTCGGACGAAAGAAACCTCAAAGACATCTTGCGGCAC
>LGFQ01000119.1 GCA_001508935.1 Synergistales bacterium 54_24 | reverse complement strand
AGGGCCACGCCGCGCTCTCGCAAGCGAGGGATGGCCGCCTCTAAGGGAACCATCTGGCCAAAAAGGTGAACCGGAATAAAGGCCTTGGTACGGGGAGAAACGCGCTCGAGGGCCTCTTCGACATCGACATTATACGTTCTCGGATCTACATCCACAAATACCGGCCTAGCCCCCAGCCTTGCGATGCAACTGGCTGTAGCGAAAAAAGAATAAGGCGTCGTTATAACCTCGTCGCCCTCGCCGACGCCCAAGGCCATAAGAGCCAAAAGGAGGGCATCGCTCCCGGAGGAGCACCCTACCGCGTGAGGCACCTCCAAATACATAGCCGCCTCCTCCTCGAAGGCTTCCACCTCCGGGCCCAAGATGAAGGCTTGAGAGACTAAAACTCCGTCTATCGCCTCTTTTATCTCTTTCTCGATCCTGGCGTAGTTGCGCCTCAAATCGAGGGATGGAATGCGTTGCGCTATCTTGCTTTCGATCGATGCTTTCACTACCTCCACCTCCGCCTGTGTTTCTTGATCTATTATCACCGTTAGACCATGCCCGCGCTCATAAGCTATAGTATATAATGCCAACATGAAGAGATTGGCGGTTCTTCTTCTTTCTATAGGGACCTTAGTATTATACGGTCATGCAATAGCCGGCCTGGGTGGATATCTGTGGGGAAAGGGGAGGCCCTTTATGATCGCTTATGGCCTGGCGGGAGGCACAGCGACGGCCATAGCGGCCCTGTTCGTATGGAAACTCTATTTGAAGGAATTGGATTCATCGCATCTGAAGGACAAGGAGAAGGAAAATGACGCGCGGTGAGGCAGACGGCCTGATATTCGACATCGACGGCGTCCTCGTGGATGTGAGCCTGTCGTATCCTATGGTCATAAGGACGGCCATACAGTGGGCTTGGCGCTTCCTTTTGGGACGCCAGGTGGATAAAACGGCCTTTAAAGATGAACACCTCCTCATTTCCAAGAGGCACCCAGCTTTCAATGACGACTACGACACAGCTTGGGCCCTGCTTTGTGCCGCAGCCTCCACAGGCAAAGAGGGCTTAAAAGCAGCTTTCCCGTCGCCAGAAGCATGGAAAGAAGAGCTCGCACACTTTCGCGGCGACGACATCGCTTCGTGGGTCAAGGAGCGCTTCGGGGAGGCGGTGCCCAGGGAATCCATGAGAAGGCTGTGCCAGGAGCTGTATTTCGGCCAAAAAGACATGAAAGAGATCCTCGGCGAGGAGCCGCGGTTCGTAAGGATAAAGGGGCTTTATCGCCTGGAGCGGCCACTGGTTCAATTTCACTGGAGAACTTTACCTTTGCCGGTAGGCATATACACCGGGCGTCCCTTATCGGAGTGCAGGTTGGTTTTGAGGCTGTTAAATTGGGAAGATCTGCCTCGTAGTCATATGGTGACCTTGGATGACGGAGTCTTAAAGCCTTCTCCCAAGGGGCTCGAGTTGCTCTGCGAAAGGCTTTCCGTATCGAACCCGCTATACTTCGGCGACGCGGAAAGCGACAGGGAGTCGCTTCGCCGCTTCGGCCGGGGAAGATTCATCGCTATAGGTCCCTTTTTGGAAGACGACCCCTTTCATTTCCCTGACGTTCGGAGCGCCCTCGTCTCCTTGGGCTTCATGCGATCCAAATGAAGCTCCACAAAGGGCCAATCGGAGCTTCCGGTTATCTCGTCCCAAGAAACCACGCTGGTCCCCCTCTTCTGCACGACCAAACCGGCGGCCACTGTGGCCAACTCGCAAGATGCTTCCCAACCCCAGCCAGACCCCAAGGACAGCGCGACGGCTGCGACGACCGTATCCCCGGCGCCCGAGACATCGAAGACCTCCCGCGACCTGGCGAGAAAGTGATGCCACCCGCTCGATGTGGCCAAAATCATCCCGTCTTCTCCTAACGTCATTATCAACGCTTCAAGTTCAAACATCTCTCTGAGCTTCATCGCTGCAGCTGCTTGGTCGCCAATGACAGCAAGTTCGGAACCTACAAGCGCCTCCGCCTCGCTCCTATTGGGGGTCATCACGGTGGCGCCGCGATAAAAATTCCTGTGCTGCGGTTTGGGATCCACCACCACTGGCACGCCCCTCTTTCTGCCTATCTCTATGCAGCACCTCGCCACATTGGACGTAACGACTCCCTTGGCATAGTCGGAGAGGACGAAGACATCGGCCTCTGTAGCTTCAAGCGCAGCGATGATCAGCTCCTCCTCTTCGGGAGCGAGAGGGTAGGCCTTCTCCCAATCCACGCGCACAACCTGTTGGTTTTGGACCACTATCCTTGTCTTTCTGGTCGTAGGGTTTTTCCTCAAGAAAGGGCCTATCACCGAGGCGCCGCGCGCTTCTACGAGCTTCAAAAACTCCCTGCCGAGTGCGTCATCGCCTGCGAAGGTGAGAAGTTTCGCCACGCCACCCATCGCAGAGACGTTAGCGGCAACGTTAGCAGCGCCGCCAGGTCTGAACTCTTCGCCTTCCACCGCTACGACCGGCACCGGCGCCTCGGGTGACAATCTCGTCGCTTTACCCCATATATAATGATCCACCATGCCGTCGCCCACTATAGCCACGGTACACGATGGCGCGAGGTTCCGTCTTTGCATCATCTCACCTCTTGCAGATCCAAAAGCAGTCCCATATAAGCCTCCCAAGCCACGGCCAACGGAAAAAGATCCTCGGGGATATCGTATTTGGGATGATGAAGGCCATACTCGACGCCGGTCCCCATTATGCAAAAACACGAGGGAACGAGCTGAGAATAGAAGGCAAAGTCTTCCCCGGCAAAAAGCGGCCTTTCCATCACCATGACATTTTCCTCGCCCAAAAGGGACCTGGAAAGCTCTAAGATGCGTTCAGTCAAAGCTTCATCGTTAATAGTAGAAGGACAATAGGGCATATACTCCATAGTGCCCATTACGCGAAAGGCCTTGGAGATAGTCGGCACGACCTCCTCAAGCCGTTTCCGCAAGTAATCGCGCGTATCAGCGTCAAAAGCCCTCACCGTGCCCCACAAGTGCACCCGCTCCGGTATTACGTTGTAGGCCTCACCGGCTTCAACCCTGCCGAAAGAGACCACCGCAGCCTTCATGGGGTCTATTTCTCGGTTGGTCAGGCTTTGCGTCGCCAAAAGCAGCTGCGCCATCGCGATGATGGGGTCGACCACGAGGTGGGGTTCTGCCGCATGTCCGCCCACACCCTGCATTTCGACGTGCATTTGGTCGGAAATCGCCGTCATGGGACCTTGACGGGTAAATAGCTTGCCATAGGAATAATGAGGCCAATAATGAAACCCGAGGGCCATCCCTACGTCGAATCGCTTTATCAGACCTCCCTCAACCATAGACTTGGCACCGCCCATTCCCTCCTCGGCAGGCTGAAAGACGAAGACCACGGGTCGAGCGAGATCTTCCTGATGGCGCGAAAGAAGCGTGGCTGCCCCGAGGAGCGTAGCCATGTGAGCGTCGTGACCACAGCCGTGCATAAGGCCGGGCATGCAAGAAGCAAAGGGAAGGTCTGTGCCTTCCTCCAAAGCCAGAGCATCCATGTCGGACCTCAGCATCAAGGCAGGTTTTCTCAAATCTCCTCTCAATAGACCGACAACCGATGTGCTAGTCCCGAGACCGGTTATTACCTCCATCCCATTAAGGTCCGACAAGACCTGGACGATCCTGGCAGCCGTCACCCGTTCGTCGAACGCCAGCTCCGGAAATTGGTGAAATTCCCTTCGCCACGCCACAACTTGTTGCGAAATCCCCTCCGC
>LGFQ01000118.1 GCA_001508935.1 Synergistales bacterium 54_24 | reverse complement strand
CAAAAGCTTTGCCTATCGCGCGAACCATGCCCACAAGGCCCCACACCACTGGAGAAAGGGGTATGCTCAAAGCTCGAAGCAACGGCGAGGCTAAGAGGACCATTCTATCAGCATGGACAATGGCTATGCTCTTTGGCAGGATCTCCCCGAAGACCACGATGAGAACGGTCATGGCGACTATGGCCAAGAAAATCCCTTTATCGCCAAAAAAGGCCACCGTAACAGAAGTTGCAAGCGAACTGGCCGCTATATTGACCAGGTTGTTCGAGATCAAGGTAATCGCAAGAGGTCGATGAATATCTTTTATGAGCCAGTCCAACGCTTTTTTTCGCTTAGGGAAGCTTTCCGCTAAACTCAAGAGCTTGCTCCGCCTCATAGCGGTTATGGCGCTTTCGCTGGCGCTAAAGAAGGCCGAAAGACACAGCAAGAACACCAGCAAGTAAATACTTTCAGGAATGTCTTCGCCCAATACTCTCCCATTCCTCCTCAAGATTGCGTCGTTTCTTAAAAAATGCGCTCAAGGTATCGTTCCTGTCGCTCGATCATCGTCGACTCCGCCTCTTCGTCTTGGTGATCCCACCCCAAAAGATGAAGCAACCCGTGCACCAGGACGAAGAACAACTCCCTCTCAGGAGAAGAGTTCGCGTTCGAGGCGTTATCCTTGACGACGTCCGGCGCTATTACTATATCTCCCAAGGCGATTTCGCCCCACCCTTCGGGCAGTTCCTCGCCTTCCCACAGCGGAAAGGAAAGCACATCTGTGGGGGCATCAATACCTCTATAAAGCCCGTTGAGCTCTCGCATCTCTCCGCTCGACATAAAAGAGACGGAGATGTAAAGGTCATCCTTATTCACATCCAACCCCTCATCGGTCAATATCTGTAAAAATAGCTCCTTCATGTCTTTTTCCCACGATTGCCGAAGTGGGATGGCGGCCTCGACCAGTTCTTTCCCGGAGATATCGACTTTGAGGGTCATATCAAATCGCCCTCTCCGGCGAGGCTAACGCCAGAAGGGGTTTCTCTTCCTCTATGGCCTTGACCTGGCGCGTATGGTACATAGAGCGCAGTACAGCCACAAAGGCCTCCTTAACGATCTCCAACTCCCTCAACGTAAAATCTACGCGCTTCAGCTGCCCTTCGCGCACTTTGCTCTCCACAACTTGAGAGACGACTTCCTCTAAATGAGCTACTTCCTTGCCGCTGATGTCGAGCGCACGCACTGCCGCCTCGGTCGAATCGGCCAGCATCACCAGGGCGGTCTCCTTAGAGCTGGGAAGGGGCCCAGGGTAGCAGAACTGTTCCTTAGGGAGGTCCTCCCCCATGGACTGGGCTTTTTGATGGAAGTACGTCAGGCAACCGGTGCCCTGGTGTTCCGTAATAAAGTCGCAGATCCTGCTGGGCAGATGATACTCCCTGGCCACCTCCAACCCCTCTCTGACGTGGGCAATTATCGAAAGGGCGGAAAGCGTGGGCGAAAAGTCATCGTGAACGTTCGAGCCTTGAAGCTGATTCTCCACGAAGAAATGAGGGCGCCTGAGCTTACCTATATCATGATAATATGCCCCAACGCGCACGAGGAGGCCGTTTAAGCCCAATTTGTTGGCAGCGCCTTCGGCGAGAGTCCCCACTATGAGAGAGTGGTGATACGTCCCCGGCGCTTCAACCTCGAGCCGTCTCAAAAGAGGGTAAGCCGGGGAGGACAGGTCCATCAGGCGAATGGGCGACAAAATCCCGAAGAGCTCTTCCCAGACCGGAAGCAAAAGGACGGCCAGGGCGCTAAAAGCGGCACCAAACGCGACCAAAACCAGCACCTCCTGCAGCATGATCTGCCGCTGTAAGCTCCAAGCAGCCAAGGACCACATCAAAACCCCTACCAAGCCGGAAGCGAAAAGCCCCTTCCACAACTTAAAACGCGTATCGGTATTCCAGCGCAGCAATGTATAACCCAAGAAACCGATCACGGCCAAAACAAGCAAGGCCACCATCAATTCCAGAGACTCCAGACTCATCACAATCAAAAGGCCCATCACGCCAGCACTGGTCACAAGATGATACGCCATCCCCGCGGGCAGGGTAAGGAAACTCCACCCCGCTACTGGCAAGGATCCGAAAGGCGTCGCCTCGTATTTAAGCCCTCCCGCAAAGAACTGTAGCGCCCACCCGACGATCACCAACGCCAACAGATAGCTTTCCTCCTTGAGAGCGAGTTTGCTACCTTCTGCCGCAGTGAAGTGAAATTGCCAATAACCCCACAACGCCACCACCAAAGCCGTCAACAGGAGGCGCCTCCAGGGGAAATCGGGTGAGAGATATCCCTGCTTGATGAGAAGGTCAGCATCAGCTGGCGTTATAACCTCCCCATCGCTGACCAAAACGTCACCGGGGGAGATGCGGCGCTCTATGGGCGAGATCGTCTGCCTGATCTCATCCCTCAGGCGCTCGGTGGCCTTTTCGTCCACCACTATGAGGCCATCCCTCACATAGACGCCCATAACCCTCGATGCGGCTATATCTCGAAGGGCTGCGGTAGATTCCTCATCTATATACGTCATCGGACGAAGAGCGACGTAAGTTCTGGGCGCAGGGCGTCCAACGACAAACCCCCTGCGCCCAACCTCAATGCGCCAACTCCCACAGGTAAGCAAAACAGCCACCGCTACGAGGATGCCGATCGCGAAACGCTTAAAGCGAGGACCCGGCGGCTCTTCCCCTTTCTGGCCCATTTCCCTGCCGCTCGAGACGATGGACCATCGATGCCCCTTACCCTTCGGTTTTCTGTAGCTCGTAAATTTCATAAGCCTTCACGATCTTCTGTACGATCTCGTTCCTCACCACATCGTGGGCATCGAGCATGACGAAAGCTATGCCCGGTATCTCCACGAGGACCTTCTGGACGGCCTTAAGGCCCGACTCCTTCGCCGCCGGAAGGTCGACCTGCGTTATGTCGCCTGTGACGACGGCCCTGGAACCCAACCCGATGCGCGTTAAAAACATCTTCATCTGCTCGGTGGTGGTGTTTTGGGCTTCGTCGAGGATGATAAAACTCTCGTTCAGCGTGCGCCCTCGCATATAGGCCAAAGGCGCTATCTCGATCACGCCCTTTTCGACGTAGCGCAAGAAACGCTCCGGCGGGAAAAGATCGTAAAAAGCATCGTATAGCGGACGAAGATAAGGTTCGACCTTTTCCCTCAAGTCCCCAGGGAGAAACCCCAAATTCTCCCCGGCCTCCACGGCGGGACGCACCAATACCACGCGGCTCACTTGGCCACCCTTCAGGGCAGTAACAGCCATGGCCACAGCCAGATATGTCTTTCCGGTGCCCGCTGGTCCTATGCAAAATGTCACGTCGTTCTTTCTCATGGCCTCGACATAAGCCTTTTGCCCCAGCGTCCTGGGCCTCACGGGTTTACCCCGAGTGGTGACACAGACCACATCGTCATAAAGCGAGCGCATGTTCGCCACTTCGCCCTCCGCCAGGACGTCCATGCCGTAATTCAGGTCGGATGGTGCGATGCGATGTCCGTGTTCGGCCGCGTCTATGATCTGTTCCAGAAAATCGGCTACGCGGGACACCACAACTTCGTCTTTCCCCTGTACGGTGACTTCGTTTCCTCGCACCACAACCCTCACCGGAAAGCGCTCCTCGAGGATGCGCAGATTTTCGTCTTGCTTCCCCAAGAGCAGCCTCAAGGCATCGTCGCCGGGAACCACTAAAGTCCGCGACGGCGGAAGGGCCTCCACCTCTTTATTGCGAACGTAGCTTGCCATACCTTTCT
>LGFQ01000117.1 GCA_001508935.1 Synergistales bacterium 54_24 | reverse complement strand
GTGAGCGCCTGCACCGCCTCGTTCAGGCCCAAAATGCCCATGAGGTGACTGGCCTTCTCCATGCGCAGATACGGCGAGCCGTCTGTATTCATCGCCAGCACCGCAAGCGGCCCGTTTTTGCCGGCAGAGAGGAGCTCCGTCAAGAAGTCCCGCTTTTGGACGTGGGCCTTCGCGGCGAGCTCGAGTAGGCCATCCAACCCATCGAAAAAGATATCCAAGTTTTTGAAGCTGCGATAGGCGAGCCTCGGCAGGTTTATCGTGACGTTTTGCAGCGCGGAATATCGCATCTTCCATGGGGTTTTGGCCTCGAGGAGATCCTCCGGCGTCAGCTCAAAGGACAATCTGCAGCACTCCGACAGCTTGGCCACGCCGCCTCGGTCGAAGACGAAATAGGTGTTGCCCTTCTCCGCGGCGACGAGAGAAGCGAGGGCGAGCATCTCCTCCCAACCGGGCTCCTCGAAGAAGGCGTCCGTTATATGGAGCAGAGGCTTGGGAAAGAAAAACGGCTGCCCTCGGCTGTCCCCCTCGAGGTAGACCTCAAAGAGGGCGCGCAAGAAACGCTTCGATTCCTCGGCATACTCCCCGTAGGTGCGGCCTGTGAACTTCCCGCCTGGACCTATCGCCGGTACGTCGCGGAAGTGCCTGGGGACCTCGTAATAGAGGTTTATATCCGTGAAGGCCACTTGACCCCCGCGCCCCCCTGCAAGCTGGTTGAACTCGAATATGAGCATCTGGGCGAGCTGATGGATCTCTTTGTCGCTCAAACCCGTCAAATACGGGGCGAAGAAGAGGTTTACGGCGTCCCAACCTATGGCACCGGCGAAGTTGTTCTGGAGGACGGACGTCATCTTCAGGAGGTGCGCCAACAATACATCGGCGTGTTTGGCCGGCGAAGAGACGCTCGTTATGGAAGGGAGAGAAAGGCCGAACTTGGCTACGTAAGCCGGGCTTTGCCCACTGCAATAAGGCCTATTTATCATGCCGAGGTCGTGAAGGTGCAAGTCTCCGTTGAGGTGAGCCCTCGCCACATCGGGCGAAAACACCTTGGTAAGGGCGTATTCCTTCAGCACGGTCTCGGCTATGGTGAGATTTATCGACTCCGGATTGTGCGACGTGTTGCTGTTTTCTTTATTGGGAGCGCGCATGACGAGCTCGAGGTCGTATAAGGGGATCCCTATGCGGGAGTGATCGGCTATTCGAGCGTCGAGCCCTCTCTGGAAGAGCTTCACGTTGACCATTTCCCTGATGAGGGAGGTGGTAACGCGCGTCCGCCAGGGGCGCAGTATCTCCTCTTCCACTTCCGCCGCGATGCTCATGGCAGTATTAGGGTCCACGCCGGCCTCCATTACGAGGGCGTTGACTATGCGCGTCATATCCCAAGGATAAGACTCCTCCCGCGATGGGGCATCCACCATCAAGGCCAAATCCGTGGATTCGACGCCCGTATTGATGATGTGCTTCTGTTTTCCAATCTCCTTTACGAGAAAGTCCAAATCGTTCATTATTCTGCCTTCCCCCTCTCCTCGACGAGACGATGAATTTCTTGATAAAATTGGTCGATGTCGCAGAACTCGCGATATACCGAGGCAAAGCGCACATAGGCCACCTGATGAATCTCCTTGAGGGCTTCCATCGCCAACTCCCCGATGAGGGAGCTGGAGACCTCGCCCTGGCCCATGTCCCGCAATCTCTTCTCTATCTGCGATGCCGCGTCCTCGAGGCGCTCAAGTGGCACAGGGAGCTTCTCGCAGGCCTTTACCAATCCCCGCAAAAGCTTTTCCCTGTCGAAAGCCTCCCTATGGCCGCCCTTTTTGATCACCAAAAGCAGCTTGCTCTCTTCGAGTCGCTCGTAGGTAGTAAAACGCTGCCCACAGTCGGGGCACTCCCTCCGCCTGCGGATGGCGCGCCCCTCCTCCGCGGTGCGCGTCTCTATTACCTTGGTATCCATGGCGCCACAATAAGGACAGCGCACGCAATCACCTCTATATATAGAGTCCCATTAGAATTATACTACCATATCTGGTGTTTCATAGGGACTAAAGTACTATTTTCTTGTATACATTAATGTGAGACGTGAGACGTAAAAAGTGAGATGCGAAGAACCTGAACTGCCCATGGTCGGTCGATTCAAGTAGCAGGCATTCTCCGCAGCGGTTAGACCCGCCAGGCCGATGAACCAAAGCGCAGCTGCGAACAGCATCGGGCTGCTTCGTCGCATGAGGGCAAAGCGTCTAACCTTTAAAGTTAGGGGACAGACAAAGTCTATATGCGCCTTGCCTGTCCCCTAAAATTACACCCCTTAAACTCGGGATTCACTCGTTTTCTATGCAATGCCTCAACTACCGCGTAGTTGCTGCTACACGACGAACACGGTTAGCTCTTCTTGCGCCGCTTGGATGCCATCCTCTTGCGCTTCTTGGCTTCGCTCGGCTTCTCATAATGTTCGTGACGGCGCGCCTCTCTCAACGTGCCCTGTTTTTTGAGCTCGCGTTTGAACCGCCTGAGCACATCATCTATGGATTCGTCTTCCCGGCGATGTATGGTGGTCATGCTATCACCCCCTTCTCGCTCGCGTCTCACCCTGGAGGCCAACGGAAACGGCGACCTCCGAGGATGTGCACGTGGAGATGGGGGATGCTCATGCCCGCCTGCTCGCCGCAGTTTACGACCAGCCTGTAGGAAGAAAGCCCCTGAGCAGCAGCGACTTCCACGGCGGTGGTCATGAGGGAAGCCCATAAGCGTCCGTCCTTCGCATAGGCGGCAGAGGGTACGTGGATCTTTGGGATAGCCAGCAGGTGAACTGGAGCCTGAGGGGCGATATCGCGGATCACCACGACATCCTCCGTCTCAAAGACGACGTCGGCTTTTTGTTCACCTCTTACTATGCTACAAAAAGGGCAATCCGGCTGCACCATCGATCCTCCCCAATCTCTTGCTTTATAAGCATTTTACAGCATACAGCGCCGCGTTTACAACAGGCAAAAAAGAGGTGGTAAACCACTTAAAAAGACCCCACAACCGATGATAGAGCTACGTTAGGGCTTGTCGCAACACAGACTCTTCAGATGAGAGCCCTTTCACATAAGCAATCCCAAAATTGTGGGTTTTTAAGTCCCCGACTCCAGATGGGGTCAGGCATGGTTTTTTGCTCCGTGCTGCCTCACCAGCCGATGATCTCGTTCAGACCTTCTATAACCAGGGTGAACTGAACCCTGCGGCATCCTCTTTAGTTGAAACTTGGAGTGTGGCTCCTTCCGTGGCATAATCCACGGGGCAAATCCAAAATTCTTTAGATGTCTTTTAAGGCCTTCGCCCTGCGCGCCGCCCGCCCTTCGGCGTATTCCTCTATGGTCTTGATATGCCCTCCTTTATACTCCTTGACTGCGCGCTCGGCCAGGACGTCGAAAGGGCTCTTCGCCGGGGCTATCCGCAACTGGTTGTTTTGTGGGTCGTACCTGAAGAACACGGTATCGCCCGCGCCCACCCCTAAAGCCTCTCTCATGTCCTTCGGCAGGGTAACGCGGCCCTTGTCGTCTATCCTCGCGGCCGCTTCTTTTGTGCCGGCCATGTCCTGTCCCTCCCTTTGTGGGAAAGTCCCACTTGCCGGATGCCCCAATTATGCCCCGTAATCGCCCTTTTTTGTCAAGATTTCGTGAGGGTTATTGACTTAGTCTATGGCTTAGTCTATACTCCTAATAAAAAGAGGTGAGCTTGATGCCGCTTACGGTAAATATTCATGAAGCTAAGACCCATCTTTCCAAGTTCTTGGCTCGTGTGGAGGAAGGC
>LGFQ01000116.1 GCA_001508935.1 Synergistales bacterium 54_24 | reverse complement strand
GATTATCGCAATGATGTAAGGATCTCCGATACCATACTGAACAACTTGATCGAATCGTATAGGCGCGTCCGCAACACGATCCGCTTTATGTTGGGCAACCTCTTCGACTTCGATCCCAAGGCAGACAGCGTCCCTGTCTGCGATATGGAGGAGATCGACAGGTGGGTCCTCTGCCGCCTGCAGCGGGTGATCGATCGGGTCACGAGGGGTTTTGAGGATTACGAGTTTCACGTGCCGACCTTCACGATACATCAGTTCTGCGTCAACGACCTTTCGGCCTTCTACTTGGACGTGAGCAAGGATCGCCTCTACGTGAACGCGCCTTGCGACCGCTCCAGGAGGAGTTGCCAAACCGCCCTCTGGGCTATTCTCCGTTCCCTGCTGGAGATGCTTGCGCCGATCTTAAGCTTCACGGCAGAGGAAGCGTGGCAATGCCTCCGCGGCATCGATGGTTCGCTTCCCGAGAGCGTCTTTTTGAGTTTGTGGCCCGAAATTGACCGCGAACTCGAAGATCCGTCGCTTGAGGAAAAGTGGCAGCGCATTCTGACCGTGCGAGGAACCGTCAGCAAGGCCCTCGAGGAGGCGCGCTCGAAGGGGCTCATAGGTCAATCCTTAGAGGCATCGGTGAGCGTAGAAAGAACCGAAAAATTCGAAGATATGGCCAGCTTGGACGGCGCCCTGTGGGAGATGGTCTGCATCGTATCGCGCTTCGAATGGGTAGAGGGCACTGCCGCGGGAGATGTGATCAGTAGAGATGAGGACACCGGCTTGGTGATCGGCGTGAGCAGGGCGCCTGGCGACAAGTGCCCTCGTTGTTGGAAATATTCCACTCGCCTGTCTCATGAGGGGCTTTGTCCTCGATGTGAGGCGGTGCTCGAGTCGCTTTCAAGTTCGAGGGCATAAGACAGCGAGGAAGCCGCGATGGAGGAGTTTGTACTAAATCTCAAAACTAAACTTGAGCGGGAGGCCAACGACGTAGCTTCGCTTCTGGACTCTATGTCCGAAGAGGGCGGTGCGAGTTCGGCGGTTGAGATGGCTCGCGCTACTCATAACCACCCAGCCGACTCCGCTCTGGGTCTCATGGAGAAGGAACTCGCCGTCGGGAATGTGGTCCTCTTGAAGGAGTTGCTCAAAGACATCCGCCATGCCCTGCGCAAGCTGGATACCTGTCCAGAAAAGTTCGGCATGTGTGAATGCTGCGGCAAGCCCATCGATAGAGAAAGGCTGGAGGCCAGGCCGTGGGCGAGGTATTGCATCTCTTGCAAGCAGAAGATAGAGGCGAAGACGAAGGGCAAGTGACCTCTGCGTTTCAGGAGCCTTTTTCGGGAGATCGGAACGAAGATTTCGACGAGGATGAATTCAAGGGGACGAGCATCTCCCTTGAAGCCGCAGAAGACAGCCCGAGGCTCGATCTCTTCCTCGCAAGGGAATTGGGGATATCTCGCTCTTACGCCAAGAGCCTCGTCATTGAGGGCAGGGTCCGCACCCAAAAAGAAGAAGCCCGCCTGAAGCCGTCGAGCAAGGTGCGGGCAGGTGCGAGTTTTGCGATATCCCTCCCGCCGCCTCGCGAGCTCGAACTGGAGCCGGAACCCGTGGCGTTCGGCGTGATATACGAAGACGATGACATCGCCGTGGTTGACAAGCCGGCCGGGCTGGTGGTCGCACCCGCTCCTGGCCATTGGAGGGGGACACTGCTCCATGGCCTCTTGTATCGTTTTCCGTCTATGAGAGTTATAAACGGCACCGAGAGGCCGGGCATAGTCCATCGCCTCGACGCCGGCACATCAGGTCTGATGGTAGTGGCCAAAAACCTTCATGCCCAAAGCTTCCTTATGGAGTCGTTTCGTCAGAGGAAGGTCAAAAAGGAATATATCGCCTTGGTCAAGGGATCTCTTCCTCGCAAAGAGGGCTCAGTAGATGCGCCGATAGGAAGGGACCCAAGGAACAGGTTGCGCATGGCGGTTGTCCCTCGTGGCAAGCCCGCCATCACGCATTACGAAGTATTATGGCTTCGTCAGGGATGCTCGCTCACGATTTGCCGTCCGGTCACCGGAAGGACGCACCAGATCCGCGTCCACATGTCGCATTTGGGCTGTCCTATCGTAGGGGATGTCCTCTATTCGCCTAAAAGCGGCGAGTACCTCGGACGGCCTTTCCTTCATGCGTGGCGACTCGCCTTCCTCCACCCGACGAGGGGTGAAGTCATGAGCTTTCGTTCCTTCCTGCCTCTCGATCTGCGCCAATTTCTTCGAGGGAGGTTTTCCACGCCGTAGGCGATACGACGAGGCTCTTGGCGTCCGTGTAGGTGACGTGGGCCACGCTACCTGGGATGGCTCTCACATGTTTTTTGAGCGTGTAATCCACGGTGACCTTCTCCGCGAGCCTGGCCTTGCTGTAGTAAGCGGCCAACGATGCTGCAAACAGAAGGGCTTTTTCGCTCGCTCCCTCGCCTGTGATAACGACGTGGGATCCCGGGACATCTTTGGCGTGTAGCCATATGTCGTTCGGGCGAGCAGCCTTGAGCGTGACGAACCTGTTGCCTTTGGCGTTTAGGCCTACCAAGATGCGCCCCCTCTCAGAGAGCTTGAACGTCAGGTGCGGCGGGGCGCTTTCGACCCTCCGCCTGCGTCCTTTTTCGGCGGCGATTTCGTCCAGGAGCGGCTTGACTTCGTTGGTAGATTCGAGGACCTCTAACATCTCGATCTCTTCTTCAACTTCAGCGACCTCTTTTACGAGCTTGTCTCGTTTTGCTTCGAGCGGCTTTATATCCCTTTTACATTTCTTAAAAAGGGCAAAGTAGTGCTTCGCATTCTCTATGGCTGATTTGTCGGGGTCGAGCGGAATTTCTACAGGTTCTTCCTCCTTCCAACCATGGAGGGTCACCCTCTCCGCGCCGGGCGACACGCTGTCGGCATAAGCCAAAAGGATCTCTCCCCAGTAAGACCATCGCGAGGCCATGTGTGCGCTTCGGATGACCCTTTCTACTCCCTGCAATTTATTGCGCAGCAGCTTGACCTTTGAAAGCATGGCCTTGCGGATGCGCAGTTTCGCCTCCTCTACGTAGCTTGCGAGCATCGGCAAAAAAGCGGCCTCGCGGCACGCCGACAGGGGGGATCCCGCAATCGCCCTCGCTTCGGGCAGGAGTTTCGGAAAGACCGCAAGGTAGTTGTTTATCTTCTGCACGACAAAGGAGGGGTTCCATCCTTCACCTAACAAGGAAGACATGAGGGCGCGCCACTCCTCGGGCGAGTAAAGCTCCCAGTGCGTCTCTATGTGCCGCAAAAGGCCGGGGCCGAACCCTTTAAGCCTGCTCAAGTTTTCTCGCGTTAAGGCGACTTCCTCGAGCGTCACGCCGTCGAAGGGAGGCGGAGTTTGATACGGAAGTCCCGGAAGGAGAGACCTGTAGCGGTTTTCATCTCTGTGGACATGCCGCGCGCACTCTATTATGCGGTCAGATTCGTCTAAGATGAGCAAGTTCGAAAACTTCCCCGTGGCCTCTAACACCAAGGCCCTCGTTGAGGCAGCGCCGGCTCCTACGCTCCTGCGAAAGGAGAGCTTCAAAACGCGGTCGTTGCCGATCTGCCCTATCCCTTCCAGCGCGTATCCAGCTATGTGACACTTTAGCGCTTCTTTGATGGGCGGGACCTTTTTCGCCCACCCCTTTATTTCCTTTAGGTCGGAGGGAGAAATGCGGGAGAGCCCGTAGAATCTGGCATCCCAGGAGAAAAGGAGCCACTCCCTTCCGAAGCATAGCGCGGCCCACTGATCTCCTGCCTCTGCGGATGTC
>LGFQ01000115.1 GCA_001508935.1 Synergistales bacterium 54_24 | reverse complement strand
TACGTCTGGATGATCGTGACGAGGTAAGATGCACCGCGCAAGGCGCGCCTTCTCGCTCGTCGAGGCGCTCGTGGCCGTCTTCCTGATCGTTGTGGCGCTGCTCCCGCTGTTGTCGTCGGCGCTCTCTTCGATGCAGCTTTCCTCCCTCGTGGGCGGATACGGTGCGGCCACGCGCATGGCCTTGAACAAGCTTGAGGAGCTCGAGGCCGAGGGCTTCTCTGCCTTGAGCTCCGGGTCTGACGATGTCGGCGGCTATAGCCTGAACTGGGTCGCTTCAGACGACGCCTCCGGCGCCAAGGTCGTGCGCGTCACGGTCGAGTGGAGCTCGATAATGGGACGCCGCACCGTAAGCCTCGAAAGGTTGATGAGCCCTTATGCCGACGCCTCGGCACCTTAGGGGTTTCAGAGAGATGGAAAAAGGGCGCGCCTTCACGCTCACTGAGCTTTTGATCGTGGCGGTGATAGTCGCAATCATAGGCGGCGCGGGCATTTCGCTCACTTACGCCTTCTTGCAGCACGAAGAGCGCGTGGAAGACATGACGACGGCGTCCCAGAGGGGAGAGATGGTTTTTTCTATACTGGAAAAGCCCATCCTTCACGCTGGCCTCGGCATGCCCGACGAGGTGGCGGATTTCCAGAGCGCCTTCAGCTCCCGCCCCGAGATCGCCTACTGGGACGGGCCGGTGAGCGTCAGCGTCAACTCGATCGAGCATCTCAGGGTCGTGTACGCCGTAGCTACGTCTTGCGCGGCTGCGAGCTCTTACGACATAGCGAGCGGCGACGTTGAGGTTTCCTTCGAGGGTGAACTCCCTCAAGGCCAAATTTCAGGAGGAAACAGGGGCGAATTGAAGTCTTGGGTCGCCTTCCCCGCCTCCGAACTGCCGTTCTTCGTGAGAAGCGTCGTCGGTTCGAGAACGCTTGAGCTCAGCGCCTCAGGGCACGCCTTCATCGCCAAATACGACAGGCTTTGTCTGGTGCGGGCGCTCAAGGCCTACGCCGACTCCGGCTTTTTCTACGTGGAGGATGTGACGTCTGGGAGCGGCGCCCAACCCGTGGTCGAGGGAATCGCCGGTGCCCGCTTCAGCTATGATTCCGCCAAGAGGCTGGTGACCGTCACGATACTTTGCAGGGGAGCCAAGCGCTACGACCGCGCCGTTACGGTCTCTCCCCCGCCTCCGTGGGAAGATGCGCTTTCCAGTGAGGACAGGCATTATCGGTTAATTGCGATGAGAAGGGTCTGGCGCATAAGAAATTAACGGCAGGGGGAGTTGGATTGTCGCTATTTAAAAGATCAAGGGCCCGTGCGGGCCTTGCGATTGATTCCGATGGCTTGCGTTACGTGGAAGTATCCAAGAGATCGCAGGGCGCGCGATGCGTCTTCGTCCCCTCATCTGCGCCACTCGTGCGCCAAGATATGCTCGCTGACGCTTCGGGCCTGTCCAAGGCGCTGGGAGCCCTAAAGGAGAAGTTATCTTCGTTTCGCCTGCCCTTATTTTTGGGCGTGCCGCCGCGGGACGTGATGATGCGAGTCGTGCAGCTTCCGATTATGGATATCGAAGATGCCCGCAGTGCATTGGTGTATGAATTCGATAAGTATTTTCCCTTTGCCGTCTCGGATGCGACCTACGATGTGGCGCCTGTAGACGTTCCCGAAAGTGCCTCTGGACAGATGAACATCCTCGTGGCGGCCTCCAGGCGCAACGTCATCGATAACCTCACTAAGGCCGCTGTCGGGGCGGGCGTTGAGCTCGCTGCGCTTGAGCCGGCGAATCTGGCGGCCTTCAGGGCTGTATGCGGGCCAAACCCGAGCTCAAAGGGCGGCCTTTTGGCGTTAATCCTTGGTCGGGAGGGCACCCAACTCGTCGCCGCTTATAAAGACAACGGTCTCCTGTTCAGGACGCTCCTCGCTGGCCTCGAAAGCCTTTCCTCGGAAGAGTTGGTGTCCGCCCTGGCGAGGGAAGTAACGACTACCATGGCCTATGTGAGAAGCGCCTTAAAAGGGCTCGAGGCGGAGGTGTTGATCATAAGCGGCGGAGGAAGGGAGGTAGCTGGCGCTCTCGAGGAGGTGCTCGGCCTGCCGGTATGCCTCGTCGATGTATGGGAAATGTGGGGCTTCGAAGCACCCCGAGACGCTTCCAAAGACGGTTGGGAAGCGGCCATTGGGCTTGCAGTGAGGGATCTGTCATGAGGGTAAAATTGGACTTGAGGCCTCGCGAGGTTATCGTGTCCGAAAGGAAGAAGGTGGACTTCTTACGGCTTTCGGCCCTTGCCCTTGTCTGTCTCTTCCTCTTCATGGCGGGCGTTTCCTCTGTTTACGGCTTTATTCTCTCAAGGCGCCTGCAGGGCGAAAAGAGGGAGCTTGCCGCATTCGTGGAGGCGCTGCAGAAACGATCGACCGCTCTCAACAAGGAACTGGCCGAGCTCAAGAGCAGGGTCGAGACATACAAGACAGCTTTGGCCTTGGCCAAGGATGAGCTTCCCTCCCTTGAGTTCGTCTCCGCTGTGGAGAAGGCCCTGCTGGACGAGGTGTGGCTCTCGAAATTGGAGATAAGGCCTGGGGAAGCCGCCGTCAGCGGATATGCGATGAGCGAAGGGGAAGTGGTGGAATTCGCCAGGGGCCTTTTGGAAGATCCGCTGCTTTTAAACGTCAGCCTTCCGGTTACTCGCAGGGTAGATCGAGGTGGTGGGGAGCTGGTCGAGTTCAATTTCGGTTGTTCCATCAAGCCTCTTTCGTCACTAAAGGTCAGGTGGGGAAGCGATGAGCCTAAGAAGTAAGGAAGCCTTTTTAGCGGTGCTCGCTGTGCTCGTCTTCGTGGTGCTGATAGCCTTTGAGCTGAACCTCAGCCGAAACGCGACAGCGCTGCGGCGGGATATCGCATCTCTCAAGGAGGAGCAGGCTGTCTATGAAATGCAGATCAGTCGGACCGCATCCGACATCAGCGCATATAAGGCTTTGATATCGGAACTCTCCAAATACCCTATAACGGTGCCGAGCGATCATGTCTCCTTCTATTCCAATGTGGAAAGGGGTTTGACGCGCAGCGGGGTTACCGTGAACAGCATACGTCAGGTCCAGGCGGATAAAGGATCCGTGGCGGTCCAGGTGGACTTTTCTGGCGATTATGCTGCGGTATTGAATGCTATAGCCGAGTGGCGACAGATGAAAGAGATAGCCTGCCTCAGGTCTTTACTCCTATTGCCGGGCGATTTTGGCGTAGCGAGAGGAACTGCCCTCTTGAGATCCGCGCTGGGAGGCAAATGATCATGGATAGCGAAAGAGGGTGGGGCGAGGCTGCGCGGAATTTATCGGATTTCATTTTACACGGGAAGGGCGTGGCAGTCCTCTTGCGGGCGGCGCTTTTTATCGTCTTGGGAGCAGGATTTGTCATGTCGTTCGTCTCTTTCAGAGGGATGCTCTCATCTGAACTCGCGCAGGGATCACCTGCAATCGGAGTGCGCAAGACGGCTCCTGCGCCTGAACTTGAGGACCTCCTCAAAGAGGCCGAGGCTGTGATGACTATGCGGGTGGGCCGCGTCCTATTCGCGGTGGATGCCCCCGCCATACGATATCCCTTTGCTCCCTTGCCATCAGAAGATGGGACAGGCGGTCCTTCACCCCCCGTCCTTGCTGAGCCAAGGCCCGATATAAGGGTAAAGGGCACAATGACCATGGGAAATAAGAAGATGGCCGTCTTGGACATAGGAGCGGAGAGTGGGATCGTGGCTGAAAAAGGATATGTCTTTGGCGGCGGCAAAGGATGTGTGGAAGCGATTTTTCCCGATAAGGTGGTGGTTTCATGGATGGGC
>LGFQ01000023.1 GCA_001508935.1 Synergistales bacterium 54_24 | reverse complement strand
TCGCCCCACCCGATTGGCCCGATGGCACCCAAAAGGTCGCCGAGCGCCATGCCCAACTTGCTGAAATTGAGCGGCAGATCGATGAGGAGGTCTATCGGCTATATGGTATTTCAGACGAAGACCGCCAGGCAATCGAGGCAGAACTGGCAACGGGCAGCATGCCTCAATTAGATGATGATTCACAAGAAATAGAGCCACAAGATTCCGCCGAACAAGAACCCTATGAATTGGCATGGTCCCGCGATGCTCTTGCCAAGGCCTGGATCAGCTACACCATGGGCGTGATAATGGGGCAATTTCGCCCTGGTGTCGAAAGTGGCGTTGGTCGTGGTCGATTTGATAGCAAAACGGCAGAACAATTGCAAGCCCTCGAAGACCAGGATGGCTTGTTTGTGGTAGACCCGACTCATCCTGACGACATTGCCTCCAAAGTCTTGTGTGCGCTGGATATAATGTTCGGCGAGGATGAGGCCGCCCAACTGGTTAAGCAAGCCTTGAAGACTAACGGCGATCCGCTCTCGTCACTCAGGGACTACCTGACCGATAAGTTCTTTAAGGAGCATGTTCAAAAATACCGTAAACGGCCTATTTACTGGTATTTGTGTTCTGCCAAGGGCGGCTACGGCCTGTGGCTTTACTACCACCGACTGGACAAAGACATTCTTTTTAAGGCCCTTTTGAAGTATGTGGAACCTAAAATCCGTCTGGAGGAAGATCGCCTGAAAACCCTCCGAGGGCGAAGAGAAAGCGTGGGAAGTTCAGGCCGCGAAGCGAAGCAACTCGAGAAAGATATCGATCGCCAGGAGCAATTTATCTCTGAACTGCGTGATTTTGAGGAAAAGCTACGCCGCGCGGCTGACCTGCACATCGATTTCGATCTGAACGACGGCGTTATTCTAAACATCGCCCCCTTGTGGGAATTGGTCCCTTTGAGGGAGGCCAAAACATACTGGGAGGCGCTTCGAGAGGGCAAATACGACTGGTCCCATATAGCGTATCAGCTTTGGCCAGAGCGCGTGGAGGAGTTATGCCGTAAAGATCGCTCCATAGCCATTGCCCACGGCCGGGAAGACCTTTGCGAAGTTAAACCTCCAAAGCCTCGACAAAAGAGCAGGTGAAGGGATGAGCCGCGGCGTTGTTACGGAACACCTCATAGGCTTGATAGCAAAACAGGTTGACGATAACGGCCTCGTAGTGTGGTATGACCCAGACGCCGCCTATTCCGAGGTGGTAAGGGCTTTGGAGTTGCCTGACACTACCGTCCTCCGCTATGAGGGAAGCTTTATCCGTCTCCGCTGGGAAATCGACCAGAGGAGGCTCATGGATGGCGAGGAACCTCCACGTTTAGTGATCTATGTCCCTATGGCTCAAGAGGAAACGCATCACGCGCTCATCGAGCTTGAGGCTGCGGGCGTGGTCATGCAACCGGGGCAACAGCCGCCGTCACGCAATACCCGCTTGGCTGTTGTGGCGCGGAACGCACTCAAGGGTATTTTGGGTATAGAAGCTGTTAGCCAGGTGGAGAAGCAAACTGAGGCAGGCAAGCTAACCTTGGCTGACCTTGACGCCCTGGCTAATAAGGGCGGTGAAATATCCAAGGGTGTAATTGCTCTTATCTTCGGCACTGGTAACCCACGGGAGATTGCCCTCTACTTCCTCGATAGCGACCGCTTTGACGAGAGCATCATTGAGAAGGGAGCAAGAAGTGAGCTTGTAGAGATTTTGCGGCGAGATTTCGGCTTTGATGCCCTTAGTGACATGGAATTGGCCGATCTCCGCCAGCGTTTCGCCCGCTATGCCCTTATGACTGACCTTATTTCCGGCTTCGGCGGCGCTGTTCCGTCAAAACTATCTTCTGTTCAGGTCGCCTCTACGCCAGCAACTATTGATGCATGCAAGGCCTTGGCCAAGGCTTGGCGTCTGCGCCGGGATACGCGGGAAAGCTACGTGGCCGCTGCTCAACAGGTCGAGCAGGAATTTGGTCTGGCTACCTTGGAGTTCGATCTGAAGGCAATTGAAAAGCTCGAATCCTTCCAAAGCATAGAAAAAGCGCTGCTGCGTCATGCCGAAGGCCGGCTCCTGGAGGAGGCTGACGGTGAAATCCTCACGCTGGCTGAATCGCGCAAGGCTGGCTTCTGGTGCGATGTGAAGCCTTGGCTTCAAGCTCGTTGGGCGCTCGTTGCCTCGGCCGCTGAAGTCCTGTTGGAGGCAGACCGCGTAGAGCATGCACTCAAAAAAACTCCAGATTCATTTACCGAAATGATTAAAGAATATGCCGAAGGCACTGAACCTTGGTGTTTGCTCGATACCCGCCATCGCCACATGGAAAGCCGCTGGTATAACTACGAAGCATGTGGCGAGGACCATGACAACATTGAAAAGCTGGTGATTAAAGCCAGGCAGCGTTATGCAAAGGTGGGCTCCGAGATGGCGCGGCGCTTTCTGGCTCAGCTCCAAAAAAGTGCGCCCGACAAGGGCGTTTTACGCCAACGAGAAGTCTTTGAAAAACACGTGAAGTCTTCGCTTGGCCACGAGAAGATCGCTTACGTGTGGGTGGACGCGCTTCGGTTTGAAATGGGCAGAGAGCTGGCGCGTTTGCTTAAGGAAGATCTTGATGTGAACCTATATGTTGCCCTTGCAGCGGTTCCTACTGTCACCGAGATAGGCATGGCCGCGCTTTTACCCAACGCTCACGACGCCGCCAAGGTTGTGCCAATAGGCAGTGGCAAGCTGGCACTCGAGATCGGTGGGACGGTCGTTAAAGACCGCAAGGACCGCGTGGAGTTCCTAAAGAAATATGCAGGCGCCAATGTCTTCGACACCAAGCTGGATAGTCTCTTGCCCAAACCGCCAAAGAAGGTTAGAGAGGAAATCGCAAGTGCACAGCTGATTCTCGTGACCTCGCAAGAAATCGATGAACTTTGCGAGCAGGACAACATCGCGCAAGCCAGGAGACAAATGGATGGCGTCCTGAACGACCTTAGGCGAGGAATTCGAGTGTTATTGGATTTGGGTATTCAGCGAATCGTTCTTGCGGCAGATCATGGACACCTTTTCGGCGAGGAGTTGAGTGAGGATATGAAGATAGATGCCCCAGGTGGTGAGACTGTATTCCTTCACCGCCGGGTATGGATGGGTAGTGGTGGTAAGGCGGATGACGCCTGCCTTCGGTTGCCTTTAAGCGCACTTGACGTGCAAGGCGAATTTGACTTGGCCACCCCATGGACTTTTGCTTGCTTTAAATGCAAGGGTGGTGCGAGGGCCTACTTTCATGGGGGTCTTTCGCCGCAGGAATTGCTTATTCCAGTTATGATTTTAACCCCATTGGCAAAACCGTTAGAGGGTCTATCTACTGCGATAGCGTGGAGGCTCGAACCTGGGAGCCAGAAGCTTTCTACGCGGTTTTTCTCGGTCCAGATTACGGGTGAAAATACGGGGTTATTTGACATCATCACGCCTAAGGTGCGCGTTGAACTGCGCGCAAAGGGACAAGTTATTTCACGCGCCGTCAGTGCCTCATACGGCTTCGAAGAAGCCACAGGCGATGTGATTCTTAAGAACGACGAGGCAAACAAGAGAAAAATCGTGCCCAACACGGTTACCCTCATGATTATTGAGGAGCCGGACCAAAAAAGTGTCAGTTTATATTTGCTTGACGCTGCAACAGGATTTGAACTGTCACGGCTCGACAAGATTGAAGTAGCCATTGCAATGTGAAGGCAAAGGATGAATGATGAACGATGTCTGAACTCGATCGCAAAGTTGCAAAAGTTTTTGCAGGGAAAGTTGTCCGAAAAGATCTTGTCCGGAAGGTAAAGGTCGGGGCAAACGTCCCAGTTTTCGTGTTGGAATATCTTCTCGGAAAATATTGTGCCACTGACGATCAGGCTGCCATTGAGGCTGGCCTTCGCGTCGTAAACACTACGATAAGCTCTAATTTCGTCAGGCCCGACGAAGCCAATAAGGCGCAGTCGATGGTCAAGGAGAAGGGCAAATATACCTTTATCGATAAGGTAAAGGTTCGTTATGTGTCAGATGACGACAAACACTGGGCAGAACTGGTCAATTTTGGCCATAAGTTCGTTCATGTACCAGAACATTTTCTGCGCGATTACGACCGCCTCTTGATGGGCGGCATCTGGGCCCAAATTGACATTCGCCATCAGTACGATGAGGATGCTAAGGGCAAGCGAAGCCCGTTCTGGATTGACAATTTGAAGCCCATTCAGATCGCCACCTTTGACTTAGAGGAGTTTCAGGAATTTCGTCGCGAGTTCTCGACGGATGAATGGCTCAACTTGCTTATGCGGACCATCGGCCTTGAGCCCCAAAACTTTGACCGTAGGCTCAAGATGTTGTTTCTCGCGCGACTGATTCCGCTGTGCGAACACAATTATAATCTCGTTGAACTGGGACCTCGCGGAACAGGCAAAAGCTACGCCTATCAGGAGCTTTCGCCGTACGTGATCCTTCTTACTGGTCCTACCACAGTTGCCAATCTCTTTTATAACATGGCGACCGGCAAGATAGGGTTGGTAGGCATTTGGGACGCTGTAGCATTTGATGAGGTAGCGGATCTCCAGAAAATGCAGAAAGAGGTGATCACAACACTCAAAACCTATTGCGAATCGGGTACTTTCGCCCGTGGGAAAGATGTCCTTACCGGAATGGCCTCGATAGCTATGTTTGGCAATACCAATCAGGCGGTAGACATTATGGTGCATTCATCACACCTTTTTATGCCCATGCCTGAAATAATCCGAGAGGACATGGCTTTTCTCGACCGCCTCCATTTCTATATCCCAGGGTGGGAGATTCCTAAGATGCGAGTCGAATATTTCACCTCTCATTATGGATTTGTCGTTGACTATTTTGCCGAGGCGCTTCGCGAACTGAGAAAACATGGCTTCACCGAAGCTATAGATCGCCACTTTTCTCTTGGATCGCATCTAAATGCTCGAGATGTGAAAGCAGTTCGAAAAACAGTCTCAGGGCTGATCAAGCTCATCTATCCTCACGGCGAGATGAACCGTGAGGAACTCGCAGAAATCGTGGAACTGGCCCTCGAGGGACGGCGGCGGGTCAAAGAGCAGCTCAAGAAGCTGGGTTCTTTTGAGTATTACCAAACCTCTTTTTCTTACATCGACAACGAAACGCGAGAAGAAAAATTTGTGGGTGTTCCGGAGCAAGGTGGGCGAGATATGATCTCCACCGATCCTCTTGCCCCTGGGTCAGTATATACCGCATCCGTGGATGATCAGGGTAAGGTTGGTCTTTACCGCCTGGAAGTTGGATGCTCTCCTGGCACTGGCAAACTGAGGATTGCTGGCGGCATCGATGGAATAATGAAGGAGTCAATCCAGAGAGCTTTCGCCTACTTATCGGCCCAGAAGGTCAGGATGGGCATTTCTCAGCAGATAGATACAACCGACTTCCACGTGGAGGCTATCGACCTTCTTAGTAACCATGTGCCATGCGAGGCGGGCGTAGCTCTTATTGTTGCAGTTTATTCTGCTATTAAGAAGCAATCAGTCTTGGCAGGCCTTGTGATATTAGGCGATCTCAGCATCCAGGGCAATATCAAATCGTCGCGTTCTCTGGTAGAGCCTCTTCAGATTAGTATGGATAACGGCGCCAGGCGCGCGCTAATTCCACTGGAAAACAAACGGAACTTTTTGGAAGTGTCGGGTGATATCATCGAGCGGGTCGACCCGATCTTCTTCTCGGATCCTATGACGGCGGCGATGAAAGCGCTGGGAATGATGTAAGCGATGTGAGAGCGCTTACGAGTAAAGCCGTTATTGCTCGACAACGAGGTGGAATCACAGGCACCCCACTTTCGCCCACTGACCATGGCCCGCGGTAACGTCCGCCCTGCGCAGGGGGAAAGATCAGCCCAAGAGTGAGCTATGCTCGTTTCTGGTATGTGGAATTAAAAGTGAAAGCGGCATATTCTTGTTGTTTAAGACCGTCGAGCCGTAATCCCAGAAGTTTACCCGCAACTCTACCTGAGGCAAGATAAAACAGATTTCGAGAGTAGAGAGGGGTAATTGTGATGAAATTGCTGCAAGTATCCAAAACCTGCTTGAGTCTTTTGCTGAGCAGTTTACTGGCATTTTCCCCGAGGATTTTAGGAGTTGACGGCGAGGACATTGACTTCTGGCTCTACAAAGCCAAGTAAGATATCTCCTTTTTATCCTATGTTGTAGCATCATTATATCACCTAAGACTATAGCGTATCTGCCTTATTAAATAACTAATGATTGGAGGAGGAATTGTGGAGGTTCCAAAGGTCTATCTTGATGCAAATATTTATAAATTCTCGGCCACAAAGTTACGGAGAATACGACATGAATTGCGGACATATAATAATAATGGAAATCGTTATGAGGAAATGAATTACAGTTTTGTTGAGATAAATCCTAATGATGCTATACGCGACGAGAATTTAAAGAATGAAGCAGAATTGCTTCCATATCTTGCAGAATTGGGCAAGATGGGGAGAGTCAAATATATGATCAATCTAGAGACTTATATAGAAACCTGGGGACTTCCAAACATGGATAGTTCTACAGGGAAATTCTTTGGGGCGCCAGTAGCGTTTG
Source organism: Synergistales bacterium 54_24 (assembly GCA_001508935.1). GTDB lineage: Bacteria > Synergistota > Synergistia > Synergistales > Thermosynergistaceae > Thermosynergistes. The sequence goes on along the minus strand of LGFQ01000023.1, from coordinate 12,682 downwards.
TAAAACCTCCGATCAAGTATGAGCGAATAATAGCAGGTTTTTTCAAAGATCCAAAGAAAGAGCAGTTTGATTTTTTGGCTAACATTCGTTCCGAGAGGTTTTTAGAGTTACAGAAAATAACTGGGGCATATCAAGGCAAAAAGAAACTGAACCGCAATCAATTACTGGATGCTTTTCACCTCTGGTGTGCAGAGTATCATCAATGTGACTACTTCCTAACTTTAGATTTCAAGCTCATAAGAATGCTTAGCCAAAAACGGAATGCTTCATTGCTAGTGCAAGCGGTAAGGCCATTTGGGTTGCTGAAAAAAATTTTAACTGATAGCGCAAATTATCAGCTTGACAAGAACTACCCGAAATGAATGTTCCCTAAGAGATCGAAATGGAAAAGCTTATCTTATACACTTGTCCAGAAGCGATCTGAAAGAGGATTTTTAGAGTGCGCCACGAACTACACAGGCGATCAGCCCTGTGGTTGGCTTACGCGCAGGTTCATGGAGGACACGGAGTGTTTTTGTCTTTTCCGATTACAAATCGAAGTGTTCGCCGGCACGACTGTATCTGGTTGCCGGTTTCGGTGAAATCGGCGGCACATGGTGGTGGGTGCGGTTTGATGTAACATAAGAGGACATCGAGCAAGAGCGATGGGAGCGGTTTTATTGTGAAGAAGTTTTTGGCCTTGATAGCGCTGCTTTTTGCCCTCACAGTTCCACAGTGTGGCCGCGCAGAGATTCTTTATGGCACCGTAAAAGAAGCAATAGACGGCGATACGGCAAGGGTAGAGCTTGCTTCAGGTGCTGTGGAGACGGTGCGTTATCTTTTGATCGACACCCCCGAGCTCCATCACCCCAAGCGCGGGGAGGAGGAATTGGGAAAAGAAGCGTACTTGGCCAACAGGGCGCTTGTGCAGGGTAGGCGGGTGGCCCTCGAGCTCGACCAGGTGAATAGAGACAGATACGGGCGCCTCCTGGCTTATGTGTGGCTTGAAAAAGCCTCGGGAAGGGAGTTGGCTAACGCCGTTTTGGTGGAGAGGGGATTGGCGCTTCCCTATGTATTTCCCCCGAACGAGCGATATCTGCCTCTTATACGCGAGGCTGCTTCAAGAGCCCAGCATCGAGAAAGGGGCCTGTGGGGCAGAGCGAAGTGGAGGGTTTTTACGCCTGAACAGATATGGGCTGAACTGCCGCATTTAGCTGGTTACTTTATTACATTAGAAATGGAGCCAGAAGAAATAACGCACAGCGGCAGTCGATATTTGCTGGTTCAGGGCAAGAGAAGAAGCGTCGCCGTTATTTATAAAGACAATTTGCACCTCTTCCCTCCGCTTCAAGAATTTAACGGGTGTCCCTTAAGGATGGTCGGCAAGGTGACGGCAGGGCATAGAGGAGCCGAGTTGGTGCTAAATGACCCACTTCAAGTGGTAGTTGTCCAAAAATCCGTAAGATGGGCGTTGTGGCGTTAGGTGAATTGTTTTAACAAAATTGTAACTTTTCCACAATTTATCCACAATTGGCTCCACTTGTCCACATCCCATGTTAAATCCATAAAGCTACCGACCTCTTCGCCGCGCGGCAGGGTATAATAAGGAGGCAAAATTAGGAGGTGAACGGCGTGGATAAGAAGAAGTTATCCAAGTGGATTTTGATATGCGCCGGCATCGTCGTAGCCGTTTTGGCGATAGGGTTCATCGTGCTTTTAAATAGCAATATAGGTAGCGAGCAGGTTGCCAAAGAGTTGGAATCGGCCGGCCAGGCGATCAACGGCGAGATGTCGGTTTCGTCGGTTCGCGGAAATCCTATAGCGGGATATTCGATAGAGGGGCTTTCTTTAACCTCCCCTGTGGGGCTTGGCCTCTCGGCCGAGAAGATCGACTTAAATCTGGACCTCTCGGGCCTGCTGAAAGGAAAGATTGCGCTGAACTCCGTCGGCCTAAAAGGGATGACAGTCGATATAAAGGACCCCGTGAGATTGAAGGAGCTTTTTCCGGCAGGGCCAGGAGGAAAGCTCGTTCTGCCTGAGCTCGAGATCAATGTCAGCGATGTCGCGGTAACGATGCCTCAGATCAGCTTTGCCGTATCACAGGGAAAGGCGAATCTATCCCCTTCCGCCGTCGACTTCAGCTTCAAGGGGAAGGTTTCGGATATAGAGGTCGAGGAAGAGGGAAGGATCAGGATAGATAAAGATGCCATCGTTTTAGAAAAAAACACGGCGAGGATGGGCGAAGCTGTGCTTGAGGCCTCGGGGAAGGTCTATCCGGAGCTCGATCTTTCAGGGAAGCTCGAAGGGCTCGATCTTGCCAAGTTGGCGGATCTTTGGCCGGCCTCCCAAAGGCTGGGCGTAGAGGGGAAGCTATCCGGCACATTTACCGCTCGAGGTCCCTTGGGTGCCCCTTCGGTTGAGGGAGAATTGGCCGTGAGCGGCGGCAAGATATACGGGACAGCCATCGATAAGGCCGCTGGCAAATGGCGCTTTGCCGAGGGCAATCTATATGTAGAGCCTATCGAGGGGAAAGCCCTCGGCGCATCCGTAGGCGGGTCGTTTGCATTGACGCTTGAGGATTTGCAGATGAAGTTGACCCTGAAGGCTGAAGGGTTCGACCTCGCCCAAGCGCGGCAGATATTCCCTAAACTCCCGCCCGTGGAGGGCAAGATAAAGGAGGCCACGCTCTCGCTGGCCGGTTTTCTCTTCACGCCTACGGGGGAGGCGAAGGTTTCAATTCCCTCCCTGAAGGTTGCGGGCATCCAGGTCGAGTCCATTGAAGTGACGGCTGGGCTTTCTTCCCCCAAAGAGATTTCCTTAAACGGCAAAGGCCTCTTTATGGGCTCTCAGGCGACGGCTGCGGGCAAGGTGTTTTTGGAGGAAGAGCCGCGCATAAATATCTCCGTTGCGGCACCGGGCTTGTCGCTAAAAAAAGTGGCCAGCTACTTTCCTCAAACCCAAAAACTTAATATCGAGGGTAGCGTGGAGGTCAAGCTCACGGCGGAGGGTAAGGCGTTCACCCCGAGCCTGAGCGGCACGCTGCGTTCCGATAGCGTAACCGTGCAGGAGGTGGCGCTTCGCTCCATAGACGCCTCGTTTGCGTTGGAGGATGAATCTTTCATCGTCAATTCGGCATCAGCTAAGTTGTACGACGGAACGCTTTCTGCCTCTGGGCGCATCGAAAGCCTGTTCAAAGAGCCGGTGCTCGCTCTACAGGGCGACGGCAAGGGTTTACCCGTGGAGGCCGCAAGGTCTTTTGTGCCTGCCATTCCAGAAGGCGTCGCAGGTAAGGTCGATGTGGAGTGGAAAGCGTCAGGCAAGCTCGCCTCTCCGAGCATCGAAGCGACTGCGCGGTCTTCGGCCATAGACCTGTATCGGGGCATGAGCCTCAAGGCTTTGGAGGCGCAGTTTGCCTACGCTCCTCAAAAGTTGGAGATCGCAAATGCCAGAGCCTCCCTGTTGGACGGCAGCCTGGAAGCCGCGGGTGCGGTTTCTTTGGCCGATGGGGGTGCCCTCGACGTTAAAGGCTCGTTCAAAGAGGTCTCTTTAGGGGCTCTGCCCTTCGAGGCACAGCTTCCGTTAGAGGGGCGCCTTTCGGGGACGTTCCAGTTGAGCGGTGCGCTGACCGAACCCGCGCTTCAGGCAGAGGCGCAGGTGCCCCATCTAACAGCGGGGCCGGTCTCGCTGGAGAACATCCAGGTTGCGCTCAAGGGAAGCCCGACCCATTTTGTCACAGAGAAGTTGACCGCATCGCTCGGCGGCGCTCCCATCGTCGGGAAGGTGGAGGCCAAAAGCGAAAAGGGCAAGTGGAAGGCCAATTTTGAGGCCTCTGGTGAGGGCATCAATGCAGCTAAGCTTTTGTCCGAAGGATATGCGGGTTTGATCGGAGGGATCTTGAACTTCAACTTCAATGGAGAATACGGCGGAAGCCTCAGGGGGAACGGGCGGATCACGTCGCCTGAACTGACCGTCCGCGGAGCAAGGCTCAGCGACGTCGAGCTCCCCATAGCTTTGGACGGCGAGAAGCTTTCGTTAGGCGAAGGGAATGCCCTCTTATACGGTGGCAAATTGACTGCAGGCGTGGCGTTATGGTTGGAGGGGTTAGAATGGCAGGCCAAGGCGCACGCCGAGGGGGTGGATATTGAGCCGCTCTTGAAGGAAGTCGTAGCCCTTGAGGGGAGAGTAACCGGCAAGGCCTCGCTCGATTTGGAGGCAAAGGGCAAGGGTGCGAACACGAAAAACCTATCCGGGCAAGGGAAATTCCAGGCCAAAGACGGCGAAATAGCTGACTTTAAGGCCGTCAAGGCCGCAGCCGCCATCGCCGGGCGTAAAAGTATACGCTACAACACTGCAGTGGTGAACTTCGTCATAGACGGGGTCTCTGTGTATATAATGCCGGGAAGCCGTATGACGGCTCCAGCGGGCGACTCGCTTTACCACTATGTGAACATAGACGGAAGTGTGTTCTACACTAAGAGGCTGGAACTTCACGGCATGGCCGAGGTGAATTTACAAGTTTTAAATGCTTTCGTCGGTGCCGCGAAGGGGGTTGCTACGGGCGGAGCATCGATTCAAGAGGCGCTTCAAGGGCTTTTGGGCGGCATACTCCCAGGCTCTTCGACGGGAGACTTTCGGGAAGTCACTTTTGACATCGCCGGCACGTTCGACTCTCCGAAACTAATGAGTCTGCAAATCCAAAGGAAGCCGACAGACGAGCAGCCCGCAGAGACCACAGAGGATGAGCAACAGCTAAAGCTCGACATACCCGTGGGGAGTGGAGCAGAATCGGGCGGCAGCACGGAAGATCAACTGAAGAAGCAGATCCTTCAGCAGATATTTAAGAGCATTCAGGACTGAGCGCTATCGGCGTTTCTGGGAGGGCGTTTTAGGGCCTTTATATCGTCGAACTCGGCCTTCTCTTTCACCAGGTCCCCTAAGCGAGAAACCTTAACTCGCACGAAAGGCCCGCCCTCCCAGAGCCTCTTTTCCTCGATATTCCGCTCCATCCTCACTCTTGAAACGGGCCAGTAGCGGATGCCTATCGTCGTCGTATCCTCCAAGATACACCTGAGCGCCGCATCGAGATCGGCGTACGTGGCCAACGCCCTGAGGACGAATAGGGGGCGACCCTTTTTGCCCAAACCTTGAAGGAGGTGGGCCTCGAGCGTCGACTCCTGGAGGCGTTCGAGGGCAAGGGCGATCTCCTCGCCTGTGATGTCGTCGAGTGTGGCCTCGAGCATGTAAACCTCCTCGAGACTTTCGTCTCTTGCCCCTATAACCCTTATGGGTGTGGCGTATTGCGAGTCAAAGGAAGTGCCATAGGAGATTCGCTGCGGAACCACCGAAGGAAGTGCGCGGACGAAGCGTGCCCCTATAGCCAACATCGCGCATCCGAGCGGGGAAGACCCCACACCGGGCCGGTTGCTGCCGAGAAGGGGGATGTTTCTCTCGGCAGCGATGGCTAAAGTAACCGAATTCGCCAAAAACGTATCACAGTCTGGAGCTCCGGAAACGCACAGGGGCGTGGAAAGCGCCTCCTCTTTCGTCTCTGAGAGCAGGACGAAAAAAGCCAGGGCCGAGGTGGCCCTCGAAATTTCCCCCTCCATCCCCAAAGGAGTTTCGTCCACAGGCGTGCCGCTCAGCGATGCGCGGCAGCGCACGACCAATTCGACAGCGGAGAGTGCCCTTTCTAAGGCCTCCCTCGAAGCGGAGGCGACATCGGCGACTTTTTCGAGCCAAGACTTCGCTTCGTCCAGCGATCTATGGTGCGATGCATGAAAAACGCGAGGGCAAACCTTGAGGGATGTTATGCCACCCTGTGCGGCGCTTTCGATGGAGAAGGAAAGGCTCTCCGTCCAGTTACCCTCGGTCAGGCGCTTCGAAGCCGCTTCGCCCGATATCGATACGAGGCTCGAAAGGAGTCTGCCTTCATCAACGCCTGAAGCGTGCGCCTCAAATATTATCATCGCGGCGCACCCTTAAAATTTTGATCGCCAGGCGGTGAGGTGCTCTCTTTTTGCATGAGGCGGTTGAGCTTGCCGCCGACATGCCCTTCAAGATCCATCGCCACGAAGGAAAAGCCAAAGCCCCTCAAGGCACTTGCGATGTCGTGCCGCAACGACCATGCTCTGTCCATCTCTTCTGGGCTCACCTCCACCACGGCGAGCCCATGGGGAAAACACCTCACCCTGAGCTCTGAAAAGCCCATTTCGCGCAGGCTTCTTTCCGAGGCTTCCACCATCTTTAACAGCTCGGCCGAGAGGGGAAAGCCGTAAGGAAAGCGAGAGGCGAGACACGGCGAGCTGGGGCGGTTCCAGCATTCCAACCCCATGGCTTTGGCTGCGCTTCTTATCTCGGCTTTGGAAAAGCCCGCCTCGGCCAGCGGATGCCGCACACCGGCTTCGTCCGCAGCCCTTAGGCCTGGCCTGTAGTCGCTTAAGTCGTCGGCGTTCGCACCGTCGCAAAAGGTTCCGTCCCACCCTGTCTTCTCAGCCCATGCCTTGGCCAACTCTTGGCGATGTTTCCTGCAGTAGTAGCAGCGATCCGGCCCGTTTGCCCTGACCTGGTCGACGCCAAATTCGTCCGAGTCTATGAGATAGTGCTTCATTTTTGCGAGCTCGGCCCACCTTACGGCTTCTTCGGCCTCTTTTGCCGGGGCGAGAGATGAGCGAAAGGTGATAGCGATGGCGTTGCTGCCCAAGGTGCGCCGCGATACCTCGGCCAAGAATGTGCTGTCTACTCCGCCGGAGAGCAGTATTGCCACTTTGCCCATCGAGGCGATATGATTTTTTAGTCTATCTACTTTATCCGCCAAATTCCTCTCCAAATTGTGCACCCCTTTTGTAATTATAGGCGAAAGCGCGGTCATGCCTCTATAATGAAAGCGGCTGTGCAAAAAGAATCCAGCCAGGGGGGATAGATTTGAAGGTAAAGGCCCCGCCATTTAAGGCGTATTTTATAGCGATGATTGTCGTGGCGTGCAGTGCCTTTGCCTTTGGTGGTTTTCTTTGGTTCGGCGAGCGCAATCTGGGGACAGGCTTGGTGCGCTCGCAGCTTTGTGGTGCCCTCACTTCTATCTTTGGGGACTCTGTCGAAGTGGGTGAGGTGACGGGGAACTTCCTCATCGGCTACAGAGCCGATGGCCTGCGCCTGTCATGTTCAGATGGAGAGGCTTTCTCGGCCGAGCGAGCGCGGATCAAGATAGATTTGTCTTCGATCTTGAGAGGAAGGCCCGCTGCGAAAGAGCTCGTAATAGCTGAATGCGCTGTCGACTCAACAAGGCTGGGTTCCCTCCTTAGGTTGGGTAAAAGCAGCGGTGGGACCCCGCCCGTCGAGCAACTCAGTTTTCGAAATGTCACCGTCAGTTATCCCATGGGTGAGGTCTTTTTTGAAGATGTCTTCCTGACGCTCAAAGCTGATGGTATGGATGCCGTCATGGAAGGAAAAATAAACGGCCTGGGTTTTCAGGGGAAGCTCTTTATTAAGCGCCACACTTCCGGCACGGGCGCAAGCCTCGAAAGGCTTTCGCTTAAGTTCGCCTCCGGAGGGGAGGTTGCCCTTTCGGGGGATATTCTTCCCGATTTGGACTTGGTTGGCTTGGCTCAAGGCATAACCCACGAGGCCTTGCTTTCTCTCTTTCCTCGGCTCGCGGCGGCGGATCCTCATGGCGTGCTCGATACGGAACTCCGCATCGCCGGTTCGCCAAGGCAAGCGACGATGACGGTGGAGGGAAAAATCACGAGCGCTAATGGGCGTATCGCCGGCTTTCTCATAGAAAGTGCGAAGGCCTCATGGCAGCTTGTCGGGCGATCTCTGCGCTTTTTCGACCTTAACGCCCTAACCTTCGGTTCGCCCTTTTCGGGTGAGATATCTTTTGACCTCTCAACGAGACCGATCGTTATGGAGATTAAACTCTCCGGTGAGGGCTTAGATACAGATAAGTGGAAAGCACGATTTGGCTGGCTTTCCTTCGCCAAAGGGGTAGCCGACTCTGTCAAAGCCGATTTGTCGGGGGAATGGCGTTCTCTTTCGGGGGAGGTCGAAGTCAGGGCGAAGTCCTTAGGCCTCGTTGGTTACAAAATAGATGGAGCGAAGGTCAACGTCTCCATCGTCGAAGGAAAAGAAGCTAAAGTAAAAGGGGAGGGCAAGTGGCTTACGGCGCCTGTGACGGCCGAGGGCAGCGTGGCTATTGCGGGCGGTGAGACCTCCTTGGACCTCCAGGTAGAGCTTAAAGGGATGCCGCTTCATATGTTGGCCAAGCACTTCGATGGGTTGTCGCCCCTCTCTCCGGAGGGGCTCGTCGACGCTTCGCTATCGCTTAAAGGTTCTCCTAAAGATGTGATGTTCGAAGGGAGTGCGCGTTCAAGCGCTATAAAGATAACAGGCAAGCGCTTGGAACAATTCAATATGTCCTTTGGACTGCTCAAGGGGGAGCTGTCGATAAAAGAGCTTTCTGCTCGGTGGAATGGTGCTCACATTTCAGCGAGCGGCGCAGTAAAAGGCCTTTCACATGGGGAGCCCTCGCTTAACATTCAGGGTAAGGTATCGGGCCTTCCTATCGATGCGCTCGGGTCTTTTGGCTTTGAGGTTCCAGAGGGAGTGTCGGGGAAATTCGATGCCTCGTGGACCCTTTCCGGCTCATCCCAAAACCCTATCCTCTCCGCGAAGGCTGCTTCGAAGGATGTCTCGACCCCCTTAGGAGTGCTCAAAAATGTGATGCTGAGCCTCGAATGGAAAAAGGCGAAGACCTCTTTGGATCTCGAATGCAAATCCTTCGGAGGGGATATAAACTGCGAAGGCCACATTTTGCCAGAAGAGATATCCGTGGCAGGGACCATCAAGGGTATCGATCTGGAAAAGGCAGGAGAAGGCTTCTCGCTGCCGCTAAAAGGAAAGGCAGATGGGCGCATCCGACTCGAAGGGCCTCTCTCTGCGGCTCGCTTAAATCTGGAGCTTGAGGCGCAAGAGGCATCCGTCGGTCCAGTGGCGTTAGCCGGGACGAAGGCATCCTTCGTCTACGAAGGCGGAAGTATTGACGTAGAAGCACGTGCCGAGGCGCTCGGTGGGAGCGCGAGCGTGGCCGGTTCCATCTTGCTTTCGGACGAAAAAATTGCCCTCGATGGAGGTTTTTCTGATATAGAGCTTTCTAACCTATCATCGGGTTTTTCTTTGAGAGGGGAGGTTTCTGGGCAGATCACAGTTGTTGGCACAATCCGTTCACCTGAGGTTAAGCTCGAAGGCACTTCTCCGGAGCTGGGCATCCGAGGGTTTTCGCTCTCCGAGGCTGCATTCACCGTTTCGCTGAAACGAGATAGTGTTATCATAGAAATGCTGGAAGGGCAACTTGGAGGGTCGACCTTTGAGGCATCGGGGGTGGTAGCGCTCGAAGATGGCAGGTTGCGCCTTTCTGCGAACGGCAGAGGGATAGACGTAGCGTCGCTCTTTAAGGGCGAAAGCGGAATCCTTCAGGGAAAAGCGGATTTCTTCCTTTCATTGGAGGAAAACCCACGAGGTCTTTCGGGCAGCGGTACGGTTTCTTCAGAAAGGCTCACCGTGAGAGGCTTTTCTATCCGAGATGTTAGCATTCCCTTTCTCCTTGAGGGAAACAAGCTCGTCGTAGAGAAGGGGAAGGGTATACTTTACGGCGGCGAGGGGCGCATCAATAGCACATTCGACATGGCGGAGCGCAAACTCAAGGCTGCACTCGAAGTCAAAGGAATGGATTTGGGGGCGGCACTCAATGAGGTATTTTCTTCAAGTGGCTTAGTGGCCACAGGTGCGGCTGACCTCTCGCTAAACGTAGAAGGTTCTATCGCCGGAAGGCTTTTTTTGAGCGGCACGGGCCAGCTCGAGGCTAGGGACGGTGCTTTATCGGGGTTAGAGGCCATTCAACTCATGGCTGCTGCGTCAGGGGGCGAAAAGCTGCGATACCGGTCCATATCTGCAAGCTTCGCCTTTGATAACAGGAGTTTTTACATGTTGCCTGGCAGCAGAGTAGCGGCCCCCTTGGACGATCTGCTATACCGTTATGTCTCTGCGGATGGCAACGTGAGCGAAGGTAAAATTAACCTGAATTGTCACGGCGAGATCAACGTAAAGGCTTTAAACGCCTTCATAGGAGCGCTCAATGAGATATCTCGCATAAGCCAAACCGAAGGGACGCCATCTCAGGGGGTTTTGGAGGGTTTTTTGGCCGGTTTTTTGGGCGGCATGTCGGCGCGCGAGTTTAAGGAGGTCTCTTTTCGTGTAGGCGGCACTTTCAAAGAGCTGTACATCCAAGGTTTGGTAGTGCATCAAAATTCGACGTCCTCTCCCATTCCCCCTCTTGCGATGGGTCCAGGTTACGATAAAGAGGAGAATGAGTTCAAGATCACCCTCAATTTTCCTGAAGGGGGGAAGGGACAAGTAGGAGAGCAATTCAAAAAGCAACTCTTGGAACAGCTGTTAAAGCAGGTGTTGGGACCGGAGGAGACAACCAAAAACGGCAAGCCTTGAGGGCCTTAGGGGAGGAGTTGTGTTGAAATATAACTTCGATAAGATAGTTAATCGCAAAGGAACCGGATGCAAGAAGTGGGACGGCCTCAAAACTTGGTATGGCGAAGACGACTTGATACCAATGTGGATAGCGGACATGGACTTTGAGTCTCCTCCATGTGTAATAGAGGCGATCGAGAGACGAGCTGCCCACGGGATATACGGCTACTCCATAAGGGAGGAGTCCTTTTACGAGGCGGTTGTCGATTGGATGAGAAGGCGCCACGGCTTTTCCGTAGAGCCCGATTGGATCGTCCCGTCCCCAGGCGTCGTGCCGGCGCTCATCCTGTCGATTCTCGCCCTCACGCACCCTGGTGACAAAGTGATTGTGCAAAGCCCAGTGTATCCGCCATTTTTCTCCGCTATAGTGGAAAATGGGAGGCAAGTGCTCATTAACCGTCTTAGACTCGAGAATGGACGGTATACTATGGATCTCGATGACCTGAGGAGGTCTATCGACTCGCGCACCAGGATGATCCTCCTTTGCAGCCCCCATAATCCGGTCGGAAGGGTTTGGAGGAGCGAAGAGCTCCTACGTCTTGGCGAAATCTGTCTCGACCATGACATCGTCATCGTCTCCGATGAAATACATTCCGATATAGTCTTTCGCGGCAACGAGCACACCCCCATCGCTTCCATCTCTTCGGAGCTGCTCGAAAATACGATAACGTGCACGGCTCCGAGCAAGACGTTCAACATTCCGGGCTTGGCGACATCGGTCAACATCATTCCGAACGAGAGAATGCGGCGGGAGTTTCAGCACGTAGTCGAAGCGCTGCACCTGGCGACGAGCAATGTCTTTGGGATTGTAGCGTTGGAGGCGGCTTACAGAGGAGGAGAGGAATGGCTGGAGGAGCTAGTTCTCTACCTTGAGGAAAATGTGAAGTTTTTATCGGCCTTCCTCGAGGAGCGGGTGCCCCAGATAAAGCTGATAAAGCCCGAGGGAACGTTTATTACGTGGCTCGATTGCAGGGGACTTCCGATCGAAGCGAAGAAGACCGCAGAATTTTTCACGAAGAGGGCAAGGGTGGCCTTAAACGATGGGCTAACCTTTGGCCCAGGCGGCGAAGGCTTCATGCGCATGAACATAGGATGCCCTCGAAGCACCTTGGAAGAAGGGCTTTTGAGGATCGAGAAAGCCGTCAAAAGCCTTTAACAATAAACCCCCCTTAGGGGCGCCATGCTTCGTTCCTAAGGGGGGTTTACCAAAAGATGTTCTTCGCGATGAAGAAGATTCTTTCGCCACCTTGAACCTTTACATTGCCGCCTTTGAGATTCTCTCCTTTATGTCCCACCTTGGCTTTGATATGGTTAGGCTGATCTTTTGGACGGAAGGCGACCTTCAGGTTGATCAGGTTGAGCTCCTTTCCAACCTTTTTCGGCAAATCGACCTGGATAAGAAACATGTGGTTGTTCACGTGGACTTTCACAGTATGATCTTTCCCAGGCTTATCTTCAAAGTCTTTTAATGAGACAGACGCATGTACGAAGGAGCCATCCGGAAGATCTGTCTGCCCTCTTACGTGGAGCTTGTGTCCCTTGACGCTCACCTCTGTAATTTCAAATCGGGAGAAGAAGTCGTCTGCGCCTGCCGCATAGGGCAGGAGGCACGCCAAGAGTAGCGCCGCCAAAACGACACCTGTGGCCGTCTTTTTTCTTCTCATTCAAACCTCACCCCCCATTGGTGCCCATATCTATTTAAATCAACTTACTTTGAGCGCCCTTCATCCGCATCGGTAAATTTACCGTGATCCATGTCGTAGCAACAGCGCTTTCGCTCAAATGTCGTAAGCGTCTTTGAACCATTTAAAATCTTCCGACCGATTATCGTCCTTAAAAGGATCGTCAATCGATGAATCCCGTCAGGCGCGGAAGAAAGAGGACCAAATCCGGAACGTAAGTAAGGACTAAAACGGCGACCATTTCTGCAGCTACAAAAGGCATTGCCTTTGGAATAATCCTTTCTAAAGGGACTTTCGCGATAGGAGTTACCGTGAAAAGGCATACCCCTACTGGTGGTGTGGCAAGGCCTACGTTCAGGTTTACTAGCATAACGAGGGCAAAGTGAAGAGGGTGTATGTCAAAGCTGGTGGCCACGGGAAGGAGAATCGGAGCCAACAAGATGACGCTTGCGCCCGTTTCCATGATCATTCCCATGAAAAAGAGCAGT
>LGFQ01000114.1 GCA_001508935.1 Synergistales bacterium 54_24 | reverse complement strand
TATCACTCCTTTGACACGCTCGGCACCGTCAGGCTTCCTACGGGCATCAGGATGTAGTTGGGCTTGTTGTATTTCGTCTCTACGTATTCGATGGCCTCCTGCACGGTCGCCATTTTCCTCATAAAAAGCCGCTTGGTGAGCTCATTGCTCAGGGAGGATATCAAGACGATCTCCTTTTCCTTGGCCACCTTGCATATCCCGTAGGCTTTGTGTCCGCCGAGCACGAATTTCTCATGAATGCGCTTTATCACATCATCTGGAGCGGTAGCCTCATTCATCCATTCCTCAAAGGTGCGCTCGCCCAAGCCCTCTTTGCATTCGGCGATGAGAATGATAGTGCCTCCAGGCTTAGTCGCTTTATCGGCGTGGTCGAGGGCTTTTTGGGATTGATAGACATTTATATCTCTCGGAAAACCACCAGCACTGACCACGGCGACATCTGCCTTCTGAGCTATCGGCACTTCGTACATGTTAGACGAAACGGCAACCCCTTGATACCACGCCTCTTCTAAGTCGCCGGCCACGACGCTTACGATCTCCTTTTTGCTGTTGGTGACCACGTTCAATATAAAATCGACACCTACCTTCTTCGCGGCCTCGATCATTTCGAGGCTTACCGGGTTTTGCTCTATCGGAGGTAGGTCATCCATCAGATAGAGCATCCTCGAATGGTTTTTCTCTATACATTCTCTGCTCGCTATGCCCGGCAGAATGCTTTTCCTACCGCCAGAAAAGCCGGCGAAGTAGTGGGGCATTATGACGCCTAAGGTTATGAGAAAATCCGCTTGAACGGCTAATTTATTTACGGAAAGCTCAAACCCTGTGGAGAGCTCGCCTATATATGTCAAAGAATCTCCGTCATCTGCCGAGTGCGAGACGAAGCGAAACCTTTTAACCAGCTCCTTCCCGTAGACTTCTTCGTTTTGCTCTTCTGTGTGCGGATCGTGGATTCCCGTTGCCGTTAAAAATGTTATCTCGTCATCCTTTATTCCGGCGGCTTCGAACTCGTCGAGCAGTGGGGGAAGGAGGTATTCGTAAGGTGTCGGGCGCGTTATGTCGTTTACCACTACTACGACATCCTTTGGTTTTTTCTCCGAGATCAGGTCCGCCAAAGGGGCCGTCCCGATCGGGTTTCGCAAAAGCTTCCGAACGTCTTCGAGAGGCTCTTTTAACCCAGGTTTTTCGTTCGGCTCGAGTATTTGCAAGACCCTCGCCTCATCGATCTCGAACTGAACCTCCCCTCGTCCGTATTTCATCTTCACAAACATGCCCATCACCCCGATCGAAAAATCTCTTGCGCGAAAAGCAAAGCGCTACAATAGATAACATAGCACAAGCTTGGCCTTCGAGCTATCGTCAAATCTGGCGTGTGGGTATGCGTGGAGCCTTTGGGCCGTCTGTCTCGGCGATAGCGGCATCGCGAAAAACGAAGGGCGAAATGGGTGGAGGGTGAACGTATATCTTGCAAGCGCGTGAGGAGGAACGGCTGTCAAAAACGTATCCGAGGAGGAGCCGGTATAAAAATTGCCGCTCGGTATGCTTGCAAAGGCGGAGGGGTAGTGGTATATTTACGCTGTTTTTAAGAGTGTTTTTTCAAAGTGGGCCGGTAGCTCAGGTGGTTAGAGCACACGCCTGATAAGCGTGAGGGCGGTGGTTCAAGTCCACCCCGGCCCACCATTGTTGTGTAGCTAAAGTGGGGATGTAGCTCAGCTGGGAGAGCGCCTGCCTTGCACGCAGGAGGTCGGCGGTTCGAATCCGCTCATCTCCACCAAACGATAGATTGCGCTGCTCAAGAGGTTTCGTAGGCTTGGGCAGCGTTTTTAATGCCTCGATCCTGAATGGGACGTCTGAGGGATTTTATAGATGATGACGGCGCTTACAGATGCTCTATAATTGCTTCTGGGGGAAGTTTGAATTTTCAAGCTTGGTGGCAGTGCGCCTGCAGGTTAAAGGAGGATAAGGCCTTATGCACGCGATAGAGAAGATCTTGGCCAAGGCTTCAGGTAAGAGTGAGGTTAGGAGTGGCGAAATTGTCGAGGCTCGCGTAGATGTGGCTGAGGTGAACGACCTCTACCTTCAGGTTGTAAAGTCCTTTTACGAGATGGGCGGCGAAAGGGTAGCCAACCCGGATAAAGTTGCCTTCGTCTTCGATCATTACTCCCCTCCGCCTACCATAAAAGCTGCAGATAATCAAAGACAGATGAGGAACTTTTGCAAGAAGATGGGCATAAATAGGCTCTTTGACGTCGGCGAAGGCGTGTGCCATCAGGTGTTGGCAGAAAGCGGCCTCATCGGTCCTGGGAAAATCGTAATCGAAACGGACTCTCACTCTACGACGCTCGGAGCCTTGGGGGCCTTTGCGAGCGGCGTCGGCGCGACTGACCTTGCGATCATCCTGCTCACCGGGCAGCTCTGGTTTAAGGTGCCGCCGGTCATCAGAATCGAAGTGGACGGAGCCATACCCAACGGCGTTATGGCAAAGGATGTCATCCTTTACATATTGGGAAAACTTAAACAAGATGCAGCCATATATAAAGCTGTGGAGTATAGCGGCTCTGCGATACCCTCCATGTCTATGGACGAGCGTTTCGTTTTGTGCAACATGTCTGTCGAAATGGGGGCGAAGACGGCCTATATTCAGCCCGATGACATCACCTTCAATTTTTTGGAGGAAAAAGGGGCAAAGAGGGACAACTTTGAGGTTTTCGTCACAGACGGCGATTTCCGCTATCAAGAAAGCTACAGTTTCGATGTGTCCGGTTTGTCTCCTCAGGTGGCCCTTCCCGGAAGTGTCGATGACGTGGCCAACATAGAAGATGTGCAGTCCGTTCCTGTAACGCAGGTCTTCATCGGGACTTGCACAGGTGGAAGGTTAAACGATATAAAGGTAGCAACGGATATTTTGAGAGGGCGGCATGTGGCCAAAGGGGTGCGCTGCCTGATCGTGCCGGCCTCCAAAGCGATCTTCAGGGATGCTTTGGCTGAGGGGTACGTGATGGATCTTATAGAGGCGGGGGCGGTTTTTGTGACGCCCGGCTGCGGGCCTTGTCTCGGCGCCCACGAAGGGGTGCTGACGGCAGAGGACGTATGCGTCTCGACGTCCAGCCGCAACTTCCCTGGTCGCATGGGTAGTACGGAGGCCTCTATTTTCGTCGCCTCTCCGGCGACAGCGGCCGCGTCGGCGGTTGCTGGCCACCTCGCTGATCCGCGAGATTTTGTCGGTTAGGGGGTGCTTGGGTAATGAAAGAAGTCGAGCTTATCCAAGGGAGGGTTTTCATTTTCGGCGACAATATTGACACGGATCAGATATATCCTGGTCGCTATCTTGAGCTGACCGAACCCGAAGAGGTGGCACTTCATGCTATGGAGGGTGCCGACCCCGATTTTCCTTCGAAAGTGCAGCCAGGTGATATCATCGTGGGTGGCAAAAATTTCGGCTGTGGTTCAAGCAGAGAACACGCCGTAATAACGCTACTTGCATCTGGCGTTAGGGCTGTTGTGGCCAAGTCTTTCGCTAGAATCTTTTACCGCAACGCCATAAACCGTGGGCTTCCGGCCGTTGAAATACCCGACTTAGAGTCCAACTCTGTCAGCCCTATCAGCCAGGGCTCGATCGCCACCTTAGACCTTAAAAACGGCACGTTCAGTTTATCGAACGGGAAGGTTTATAAATTTATTCCCTTCCCCGATAACATAATGGCGATAATAAAGGCTGGCGGCATCATGCCATTTTATAAGGCGAAGGCGACAAGCCAAACGCCTGAAAAAACATAATATGATTACCCGCATAACTTCATATAATATTAACTTCCCTTAAGAAACCTTCTTATCCAGCCCTTGGCATAACTTATCTTCTTGGAGAACTCGTTCCAGGCATCTGTAAGG
>LGFQ01000113.1 GCA_001508935.1 Synergistales bacterium 54_24 | reverse complement strand
CCGTCTACGGGGATGATCGTGCCGGTGACAAAGTTAGAGGCCTCCGAGGCCAGGAAGACCACCGGACCTACCAGGTCCTCCGCCTTGCCGTAACGGCCCAGCATGGTCCTGGCCGTTATGCGCGCCTCCACCTCGGGTTGCCCTAAAAACATCTCGTTGAGCTTCGTCTTGAACCATCCAGGGGCTATAGCGTTCACCCTTATGCCGTATTGCGCCCACTCTGCAGCCATCACCTTGGTGAGCTGCGCCACGCCGCCCTTGCTGGCGCAGTAGGCCGAAGAGCGCACTATGGCTAAAAACGACCCCATCGAGGCGAAATTGATTATGGACCCGCCCCCGTTGTCTTTCATGACCTTGGCCGCCTCGCTGCCGAAGACGAAAATGGATTTGAGGTTGACGGCCATAGTCTTGTCCCACTCCTCGTCGGAGAGCTCGAACATGGGCTTTTTGAAGAGCGTCCCCGGCATGTTCACCAATATGTCGAGGCGACCGAAATCCTTGACTATCTTCCCTATCAAGTCCCTAACCTGAGACCTGTCCGTGGCATCCACGGATACCCCCACGGAGCGCCTACCGAGAGCGCGTATCTCACCGGCCAGCTGCTCGTTGTTCTTTAGGTTGCGGCTCGCGGGAACCACATCGGCCCCAGCCTTAGCGAGCCCCAGCGAGACCGCCGTCCCGAGGGCACCGCTTCCCCCGACGGTGACGGCCACTTTGCCGTCCAGACCGAACATATTTGCGCTCATAACTCCACCCCCTGTAGAGGTTTATCACTGCCCCGATCCAGGATCGGTTTCGAGCGATTCCAGCACGTCACTGAAGGCCTGAAAGGCCTCGTCTCCGTAGAGGTAAAAGGCGATCTCCTCGAGGTTCGTATCCTCCTCTTTTAAATACAGAACGACCTCCTCGAGCATGGCCTTGGCGCATTCCCTCAAGGGAAAACCTCCAACCCCGGTGCCAAAGGCGGGAAAGGCGACGCGCTTTATGCCGAGCTCGTCGCAGAGGAAGAGGCTGTTCGTCGTGGCCTCCCTTATGAAGCGCTCGTTGGTCGTCAAGTCTTGGCCCATCACGGCAGCGTGTATTACATAATCCACGTTCAACTGCCCGGCATCCGTCACGACAGCTTCCCCTACGTTTATGGGCCCTTTCGCCACGGCCTCCCTCTCTATCTCGACGCCGCCCTTCCTCTTTATCGCGCCGGCCACACCGCTTCCCATCCACAAATAATTGTTGGCAGCATTGACTACAGCGTCGCCGTCGTAGTCGGTAATATCGCCTTTATAAAGGCGTATCGTGACACCGCGCACCTTCTTTTCCGTCGCCATCGACATCACCCCTCCGGGGTTTATATATCGTTAATAGGCCTTGGCGAAGATGGCCAACCTGCCTCCGTCTTTTTTCGTGTAAAAGCACCTGCCCTTGCTATTATCGTTCAACGGCAGACAACGAACCGTGGCGGTGGTGGCCTCTTTTATGGCCTTCTCCTCAGCCACTCCGCCGGCGAAATAGGCCTTTATGAAACCGCCCTTTTCCTCCAACAACTCCTTAAATTCATCGAAAGAGCCTGCATGGTAGGTATTGGCCTCTCGAAACGCGAGCGCCCTCTCGTAAAGCGCCCTCTGCATCTCCTCCAAGATGCGGGGCACAGCGCTATCCACAGCGTCCCAAGGGATTTCCTCTTTCTGCGCCGTGTCCCTCCTCACGGCCCGAAGGGCACACCTATCCCATTCGCGCTCTCCCAACTCGAGTCTCAACGGAATTCCCCTCTGGAGGTGATAGAAGAACCTGTCGCCGGGGCGGAGGTGAAATTGCGAGTCCACGATCACGGAACGGGGCCCGAGGACGGCCTCCAGGCGATTGGCGAGCTCCCTCGCCTTCGGCAAGAGCATATCTTCGAGTTTTCTTTCATCGGTGCTGATGGGGACCAAAACCGCCTTCACCGGGGCCAGGCGCGGAGGCAGCACCAAGCCGTCGTCGTCCGAATGCGTCATGATCACGGCCCCTATGAGGCGGGTTGAGGTTCCCCAGCTCGTGGTCCACGCGTAGTCCATATTTCCGTCTCTGTTTTGGAAGGAGATATCGAAGGCCTTGGAGAAGTTCTGGCCCAAGAAGTGACTGGTCCCCACCTGGAGGGCGCGCTTGTCGCTCATCATCGCCTCGCACGTATAAGTGTTCAAGGCTCCAGGGAAACGCTCGCCCTCCGACTTCTCTCCCGTGACTACGGGAAGGGCAAGCACTTCTTCCATAAAAGAACGATAGACCTCGAGCATCTTCAACGTCTCGTCTATCGCCTCCTCCTTCGTGGCGTGGGCCGTGTGCCCTTCCTGCCACAGAAACTCGGACGTGCGTAAAAAAAGCCTCGGGCGCTTCTCCCAGCGCATTACGTTGCACCACTGGTTTATGAGCACCGGAAGATCTCTCCACGATTGCACCCACCTGCTGTACATATAACCTATCACCGTCTCCGAAGTGGGACGGATGACGAACGGTTCCTCCAACTCCTCGCCACCGGCGTGGGTCACCACGGCGCATTCGGGGGAAAAGCCCTCTACGTGCTCCGCCTCTTTTTCGAGAAAAGAAGCGGGTATGAGGAGGGGGAAGTAAGCGTTTACATGCCCCGTCTCCTTGAAGCGCGCGTCGAGTTGGCTTTGAATTGATTCCCATATGGCGTAGCCCCACGGGCGTATGACCATGCATCCCCTGACCGGGGCGTAGTCGGCAAGCTCTGCGACCTTGATGACGTCCAAATACCACTGAGAATAATCTTCTTCCTTAGGCGTGATGTTCCTCGCCATAAAACCCCCTCACATTGCCCGCTCTTCGGGCAGGCTGGGTTTTTCCGCCCCCAGCCAGAGCTGTAATGGTCGTAATTGACATTTTAAACTGAGATTGAAGACGGTGCAATGTAAGCTATTGTAAGCTATTTACGCACGGGTTCATCGTTCAGAGGCGGAGTGCCTATGGAGAAGCCGAAGGTCCAGTCGGAGCGATCGTCGTAAACCGCGTAAACGCTGCCCCCAAAGAAGGCGCTGGGGACAGAAAGGGCGATGCCCACTTCCCACGCGTCTTCCATTTTACCCCAGCCGCCGTCGTATGTGGCGCCGGCACCGACGAAGAGATCGGCGTTCAATCCTCCCCACCACGTCTGCACCCAGGGGTGGCGCAACGTCGCCCTTAGCCAGAGGGCGTTTTCGCCCATCAGCGGGTGATACGCCCTGCTCAGCAACTCATCGAGACCTCCCAAAGTGGCGGCATGGGCCGGGATGCTCTCGTCGCCTATCTCCGCACCGCCCTCCAAGAGCAAGCGCCAACTCTCGGAAGGCGAAGCGGCCGTGCGGAAGGAAAGCCTGGCCAGCAGCTCTTCCTCGGCATACCATCCTAAAAACCGCACGCTCGTTCCGCTCTTGGGGTCTAAGGGATCGTCCAGGCCCAAATAGGCCAATTCGGCCATCGGCCCCCAACCCTCTTCGTCTCCAGATCCATCGAGCCATTCGGCCATCAGTCCGTAGCTCGCCCTGAATTTGCCCCAAGAAACGTGATGGCTGAAAGCGAGGTCGTAACGGGTCCAGGAAAGTCTCTCTCGCCCTTCGGGTTCCACTTCCCAATCCTGGACGTCCAGACGCACGCTCGTGCGCTCACCTCCACGGGCAGGCCAAAAGTAAGCCAACCGCGCCCCCCACTGCTCGCCCACGAGAAATCGCGTCTTCAATTCATCTCCCTCGGAGGCGACATCCCGCGCCGTCGCGTCGACGAAAAGCCATCTGTAGGGTGTGAGGTTGCTCGCGTAACCGTCCAAAACGAGCTGGCGAGGAGGGGTGCGGTAAGCTATGAATTCCAGCGCTACGCCATCTGGCCCTTCCTCGATTTGATAATCAACCGCTCTAATGTCGCTGTAGGCATTCAGCTCCTCGCAAGAACTCACGACCGCTTCCATATCCAGCTCTTTGCCTATCCAATCGCTCCTTTTAGCCAAGAATTCCCGCTCCAA
>LGFQ01000112.1 GCA_001508935.1 Synergistales bacterium 54_24 | reverse complement strand
GCAACAGCGGCCACATCGTATGCACTCAAACCTCAAGCCCTCGTGCCACCAAGGTTTGTTTTCAGTTCTTCGTAAAGGAGGCGCCACAAGCCTACGCCTCCTCCCTCGGCAAGCTGGGTCGCAGCCATTTCCCAAGACAGGTCCTCCAATGGGCCGAAGGGGCGACTGGAAGCGCCCCCAAGGCCCCTAACTCCATCGCGCATATCCTTCCACAACATCCCTAATAGTAGCCCTTCAAACTGCTGGCATGTCTTCTTTAGGCGCTCTTCTTCCGAAGGGTTATTGCCCGTCAAAAAAGAAGGATCAATGCCGCCGACAATCACATGACCACCAGCTCTCCATGCAAGGCTCCGGCCCGATCTATAGCCTGAAGGATCGTGATGATGTCCCTCGGCGTAGCCCCTATAACATTCATGGCCTTCACCAGTTCATCCACTGTGGACGATGCCGGCAGAGAGACGAGCTGTTCTGCTCCCTCAGTAACGGCAACACCGGTGCGCGGTACAACTGCCGTTACGCCTGCGCCAAAGGGTTCAGGCTGCACCACCTCAGGGGCTTCCATCACGCGCACGGTCAGGTTGCCATGGGCAACGGTAACGGCGCTGATGCCCACTTGGCCACCCATCACCACAGTGCCCGTGCGCTCATTGACTACCACCCTGCCAGGGGCATCGGGGGTGACCTCGAGCTGTTCCACCTGGGCAATAAAAGTGGTTGGATTGGCAGTATACCGCGGCGGAACCGCAACTTCCACACGCCCGGCATCGGCAGGGCGCGCAACGCCGCCATATCGCTCGTTTATGGCATTTGCAATGCGCTGGGCTGTCGTGAAGTCGGGCTCCTCAAGGAGCAGCGAGATCCAGTTGCTTTGGACAAAATCCATAGAGACGTCGCGCTCAACTATGGCACCGCCTGGAATGCGGCCCGTCGTAGTCACGTTTTTCGTGACCCTTGCGGCGGCACCGCCCGCGACGAAACCGCCCACGGTGACGGGTCCCTGCGCCACGGCATACACCTTGCCGTCAGCAGCCTGCAGTGGAGTTTGAAGCAATACGCCACCTTCAAGGCTCTTCGCATCGCCCATAGCGCTCACCACTACATCCACGGTCTGTCCCTGGCGCACAAAGGGCGAAAGTTGCGCTGTGACGGTGACCACAGCCGCATTCCGAGAGCGGATCATCTTTTCGTCCGTAGATATGCCGAAACTCGTGACCATGTTGCGCATCATGCGAAGCGCCAGTTGGCTCCTATCGCCAGTCCCCTGAAGGCCGACGACCAGTCCCAAGCCGGTTAGTTGGTTCGATCTGACCCCTTCCACATGGGCCAGCTCTTTGATGCGAACAGTAGGGTGAACGGCAGCCGAAGCAAAGGGCATTGTAAAAAACGCCGCCGACACAAAAACGATCGATGCGATCACAAGTCGTCTCATCTTTCTCTCCCCTTAGAATATGGCCTGTAGCAGTTGCGTAAGTAATCCGGGGCGCTGCACACGGCTCAATGTGCCCTTTCCTTCGACAAAAAGCTCGGCGTTTGCTACGTTATCACTTCCTATTGTATTGTTAGGGGTAACGTCTTGAGGGCGTATAACGCCGCGCAAGTGCAGTTTTAACGTCTCTGCATTCGTGCGGATGTCTCTCACGCCCTCTATCACCAGATTGCCGGTCGGTAAAACCTCCGTCACCAAGCATGTTATCTGCGTCTGCAGCCTATGGGTGCGCTCCGTGGAGGCATCGGCCTCCATGTCACTGGTGGAGCTCATGCCGAAACCCCTTATAAAGTCGAGTATCCCGGTTCCATCGTCCACCTGATGGTTGTTATCCTTTGTGACATCCGTCTTCGCTTCGTCTTTGGTGTTGGTGCGCTCATTTACCACAACAGTGACGATGTCGCCCACGCGCTTAGGGCGCTGGTCGGCATAAAGGCTGGCTCCATCTTGCCAGAGCGATTGTCCCCAAGCTGGAAGAGCGAGCAAAAACAGCACCGCAAGTGACGATAACAGCGAAAGCCTCTTCACGAGACATCAACCCCCTTCCACCAAAACAAAGCCGTCGCCGGCCACTATGCCCACGATGACCTTCTTGGTGCGTTCATTTCTCACTTTTACGCCTTCCCCTTTAAAACCATCTTCTAAGGCTTTTCCTACCGTCTCGACGACTAAACCACCGGCCTTGTAGACGAGGCGCACGATAGTCCCTCTCTCCACTAAGGGTAGACGCTTGAAGTCGTCGACCGTCAAAGCTTCGGCCCTTTTTAAGTCGCGGTTCAACGTGCTTCCTAAAACCTCATCCGGCGAAGACGGATAACGGCAATTTCGAGACAAAGCGACAACATCGACCAGAAGGTCCTCTAAGGCAATAATCGTGCCCCTTTTCAGGTCATGCGCGGCGACTATGATCGGCTGAGACCAGCGAACCTTGAGGTAAACCACGGAACGATCTCCTGCGGGTCCCTCGAAACGTAATGCCACTCTTTCGTCGGCTGGGCTAATCGACGATGGCGCAACAAGCTTTCCGGCACCTTTGCCCGAAGCTTCCACCTCTAATCCCCATCGCCAACCGGAAAGGCGCCGCACTATGCTGGTCCATTTGTCCTCCTCCCTGCAACGGACTACCTCGGGCATGGCTATTTTTACAGCTATGCCGCCTACGCCCGCCCCTTGCAGACTTTCTAAGACGTCGTCGATGGTGACGATTCCATCGCTAACATCCACCATAGCATGGGATGCCCGGTAGGCCACGTCGACCCTCCCCTGCACTCTGCCCAAGGCTCCCAGTGGCATACGGACATCGTATACGGACGTTTCGGGTTGCAACTCGATGGAAAGCAGGGGCTCCTCGCCGCAGGACGGCGAGCCTCCAGCGATGAGAGAAAGCGCTATCGCCATTCCGATCAACCCGAAAATCCGGAGAGCTTTAATCATTTTGCGCCTCATCGCCTCAGGTTGTTGGCTATACGGAGTAGTTCATCAGCAGTCTGAATGGTTTTGGAATTGGCCTCGTATGCCCTTTGGGCGATTATCATGTTGACCATCTCCTCCACAACCTGGACATTCGCCATCTCAAGCGCGCCCTGAAGGAGCGTTCCCATTCCTTCTTCACCTGGGTTGTTTAGTATCGGTTCGCCGCTCGCTTCCGTCTCCAAAAAGAGGTTCTTCCCGATCGCCATCAAGCCGGCAGGGTTTACGAAACGCGCAAGTTCTATCTGGCCAATTTCGTCCAAAGCCACTTGGTTGGGCAAGCGCACGGAGACCACCCCCGTTGGACTTATGATCACTTCAATGGCATCCTCGGGTATAACTATCTCGGGCTCGAGCAGGTACCCGTTAGACGTGATGATCTGCCCGTCAGCGTCGATCTTCCAAGAGCCGTCTCTCGTATAGGCAATTGTGCCGTCCGGCATGGTGACCTGGAAAAAGCCGTCTCCCTCTATAGCGACGTCCAGAGGGTTAGACGTTATTTGGATATTGCCAGGACCCATGAGGCGGTTCGTCCCCACCACGCGCGTGCCAAGGCCAACCTGTATGCCTGTGGGTAGCATGGAATCGGGCTCGACTGGAGCTCCCGGCTCCCGGTCTATTTGATACAACAGGTCTTCGAAATCGGCGCGCATCTTTTTGTATCCGGACGTATTCACATTCGCCAGATTGTTGGAAATCACATCTAAATTAGTTTGCTGGGCAACCATGCCCGTGGCGCCGGACCAAAGAGATCGAATCATTCTGCACTCACCTCACACTTAGCCTACCCGGCTGAAGGTGCTGATCAGCCTGCCTGTTGCCTCATCCTGTATAGTCACGCTTCTTGCAGCCATTTCATAAGCGCGGTTTGCCTCTACCATTGCTGTCATTTCCTCCACCACGCTGACGTTGGCGCGCTCAAGCGCTCCCCGCACCAATCTAACAGTCCCGGCCGGTTGAGGCAAACCCGCCTGAGGGGTAGCCGCTAACAGAGATCTTCCAACCTGGCGCAGATACGCAGGTCTCTCGAAGGCGACAATCTGTAGCTGGGCTATCACCTCCCCATCTGCCACAACTTGCCCTTGATCGTCTATAAAGCAAGAGATGGCGTCGCCCAAAGC
>LGFQ01000111.1 GCA_001508935.1 Synergistales bacterium 54_24 | reverse complement strand
CAAGGGTTTGCTTGAGCTCATAACGATAAGGCACAATCTATTCATGCCACATATGAAGCTCAGTTCAAGACAAAGGGTTCATGGGAAAGCACATAAGACCTACGATATGGATATACCGCTGAACAGGGTTTTAAAGGTTCGGCGGCCGATGCAGATACGAAAGAGAGGCTCATGAGATCCAGAAACACTACGGACATAACTAAGCCTTTAAAAGCCTCGCACCTCAGTCACTGGTGGCTAAGACCTAACGGTAAGGACGAAAGACCTAAAAAGGCGCTTGGCTAAGATGAGGTTTCCATGGTAAAAATATGTAAGGGGGTGAGTGTAGTGTCGAACGACAACGAGATATACAGCGGCAAATTAGAAGACCTCAAGCCCATCGATATATCTGACATGGCTGAGGGAGCGAGTAAGAGGATTGTCTTCGGGCCGAAGAGGTTTTGGGAAGGCTACGTGATGCGTTATTTCACGCTTCCCCCGAAGAGACAAATTGCAATGCACAGCCACCCGTGGCCCCACTACATACTCGTCATCGACGGACATGGGCGCGCTCACATAGGTGAGTCGGTATATCTCTTCGAAAAAGGGTGCTGGGCCCACGTGCCTGGCGGGATGGAGCACATGTTCGAAAACGTCGGAGGAGGAGACTTACGCTTCATTTGCATAGTCCCGCGCGAGGGGGATCCGCACGCCGAAGTCGAGGTGTAGGCCGCACGATAGAAGGCTATGGGAGGGGAAGATCGCCCTCTTCCATAGCCGAGGCGCGATGCAGTCTGTCCCTCAGCGCAAGCCCAAGGCCCTTTTCTTCTGGCCAATCGGCCACAATTATATCTACGTGGCGCTTTTCCAGGTAACGCAGCGCGCTGAAGAGCCCCCGGGCGTAACCATCGATGCTTTCAAAGCGCACCTCCACGGCAACGGCTATAGGGGGCTTTCTGATCCCCACGTATCCCACCGCTACGTTTCGGGACAGGAACTTCCCCCATGTCCTGTCGTCTTTCTCCCAGAGCACTAAGGGCACGCTCGGGGCATAGTGGCGGTGGCGCGTTCCGGGAGAGCGCCTTTTAATCTCCTCTCCCTGAGGCAGGACGACGTCCTCGACGGCGATCAACTTCTCCACCGGAAGACCGCCTGGGCGAAGCAGGACGAGGTCGGGTCCGGTGGCATCCACTACCGTCGACTCCACGCCGACGTCGGTAGGACCCGCGTCTATGACCACGTCAACCGCACCGTTGAGGTCGTCCATGACGGCTTGAGCGTTAGTCGGGCTGGGGCGACCGCTTCTATTGGCGCTCGGCGCAGCCACCGGGCAGCGAGCCTCCTCTATAAGAGCGAGCGCCACAGGGTGAGACGGCATACGCACAGCCACCGTCGAAAGGCCAGCCCGCGTTATCGAAGGCACATCCTCCTTGGCTACCAAGACGAGCGTCAACGGACCAGGCCAGAAGAGTTCCATCAACCGCCTAGCCCGCTCGTCGACGAAAGCTATCTTATTGACATCCTCCGGCGAGGCTACATGGACGATCAACGGATTGTCGGCAGGACGCCCTTTGGCGGCGAATATTTTGGCCACGGCCTCGCCCAAGAGCGCATTGGCACCGAGACCGTAGACCGTCTCGGTCGGAAAAGCCACAAGCCCGCCATCGACCAAAACGCAGGCGGCCTGCTTTATGGCAGAAGGGTCTGGGTTCCATCTGTCCACCGTCAAGACAAGAGGCTTCATAAAGATAACCTTTCTTTCAACTCGCCCTCGAAGCGCCTCTTGAACTCCACAAAACGCCCATCTATTATCGCCCTCCTGGCCTTCCGCACGAGGTTGGCAAAAAAGTGCAGGTTGTGCCAGGTGCAAAGCCTGATTCCCAAGACCTCGCCGGCCTTGAGGAGATGTCTGATGTAGGCTCTGGTGAAGTGTCGGCAGACATAGCAATCGCAATCTGCGTCGAGGGGGGAAAAATCGCAGGCGAAGTAGCTCGCGTTGGCGTTGATCCGCCCCTTTGAGGTAAAGATAGAGCCATGGCGCCCATTCCTCGTCGGAAGGACGCAGTCGAACATGTCCACCCCCAGCGATATGGCTGTCAAAATGTTTTCGGGAAGGCCTACGCCCATGAGATAGCGCGGCTTCTCCTGTGGTAGGATGCCATTTAAGAGGTCCAAGACGCCGTACATGGCTTCGTGTGGCTCCCCCACGGATAGCCCGCCTACCGCATAGCCGGGAAAATCCATCGCCAAAAGCTCTTCAGCGCAACGTCTCCTATGCTCTCCGAAGAGCGACCCCTGAACGACGGCAAAGAGCAGTTGGTCGCGCTTGATGTGAGCTGCCTTGCTCCTTACAGCCCAATCTATCGTGCGATCTACAGCCTTCTGAGAGACGTCATGGGTGGCAGGATAGGGAACGCATTCGTCCAAACATATGGCTATATCGCTCCCTATTCGCTCTTGAACGGAAACTACGGCTTCTGGAGTGAGAAAATGACGGCTGCCGTCCAGGTGCGACTGAAACTCCACGCCCTCATCCGTCACGCGACGAAAGGGAGCGAGGGAGAACACCTGAAATCCGCCGCTATCCGTCAATATGCTCCCTCTCCACCCCATGAAGCGGTGAAGGCCACCGGCTTTCTCTACCACGTCGACGCCGGGGCGGAGGTAGAGGTGGTAGGTGTTCCCCAAAACCACCTGGACGCCCAAAAGTTCGAGCTCGTGGGGCGACATCGTCTTGACGGCAGCCTGAGTGCCCACGGGCATGAAGGCGGGCGTTTCAACAATGCCATGGGGAGTATAAAGCTCGCCGGCCCTGGCGCCAGTCTCCTCACATCTCGCTATCACCTTAAAAACGGACAAGGTCAACCCTCCCAGCGAAAGAGGGCTTTGGCGTTGTCCCAGAGCCTTCGAGCGAGCTCATCAAGCCCTATGCCTTTTGCCTCGGACAAAGCTTCGTAAACGTAGCGGACGTAAGCCGGCTTGTTTGTCTTTCCTCTATGCGCCTGAGGGGCAAGATAGGGAGAATCCGTCTCGCACAACAGGCGCTCTACGGGCAGGAGGGCGGCTATTTCCTTGAGACTCAAGTTATTCGGATATGTCAGAGGGCCGGCGAAAGATACATAAAACCCCATATCGATCGCGGCGAAGGCATCGTCCTTTTCGCCGGAAAAACAGTGAATTATGCCCCCCACCTCGTCCGCTCCCTCGCTTTTCAGCAGGCCCAAGGCGTCGCGATAGGCCTCCCTTATGTGTACGATCAACGGCTTCTTCGCCTCTTTAGCCCAGTTTATGTGGAGGGCAAATACTTCCCTCTGCACTCCCCTTGGGGAATGATCATAGTGATAGTCCAAGCCTGTTTCGCCTATGGCCACGACGCGATCTTTCTCCGCAAGCCCTTTTAAGCTCTCCGGGATTCCCCCGGCCACACCTTTAGAGTCGTGCGGGTGCACGCCGATGGAGGCGTAAACCCCCTGCTCTTTGTAGCGATCGGTGAGCGATACGACCTCCTCGCTGGAAACCTCATCGAAGGCTACGGATACAAAACGCTCGACCCCAACGGCCTTGGCCTCATCGATTATCGCCTCGACCTGCCCTTTAAACTGAGGCATGCTCAAATGGCAGTGCGTGTCTATGAGCTTCAAAATGTTCACTCCTATGCCCTTCAATGGATGCGGCTGCCGAGGGGAATGTCCCTATCGACCGTGAGCAGGGCAAGGCCACCGTCATGCCCTTCTGCAGCCAAAAGCATGCCCTTGCTCTCTATGCCGCGCAATTTTGCCGGCTTCAAGTTGCAGACGACGATGATGACCTTCCCGACCAACTCTTCAGGGGAATAATGCTCCCTGATCCCTGATACGATCGTGCGCTTCTCGTAACCCAAGTCCACCTCGATCTTATACAGCTTATCCGTGCCCGCCACAGGAGCGGCTGACAAAATGCGGGCGACTCTCAGTTCAACCTTCTTGAATTCATCGATGGAGATCTCTTCCTCGTGCTCGCCAGGATCGACCGGTCGCCCTTTCTTCAGGTCGCGCTCCCGCTTTCCCTCCTCCCAACGCTTGATGTCTATGCGAGGAAATAGCGAGCTTCCCCTCTTGACTGCCGTCCCAGGCGGAAAGTTCCCCCAGCGAAAACTGGCATACCCAA
>LGFQ01000110.1 GCA_001508935.1 Synergistales bacterium 54_24 | reverse complement strand
GTTCGTCGCTTATCACCGCAGTCTCGGTCGTGACGAGCGAGGGGAGGATGCTTACGACCGTCGAGTAGGCGGAGCTGAAAACCATCGCTTCCTCCCTGCCGTGAAAAGCGGCCAACTTCTTCTCAAGGTCCCTATGGGGCTTGTATGTGCCGCTTATGAAGCGCACCGCGCCGGGCCCGACTCCGTACGCCCTGGATGCGGCCTCTTCGGCGGCGAGGAGTTCTTCGTTCAAGGAAAGCCCCAGATAGGAGTTTGAGTTCATCCTGATGAACTCATGTCCCTCTTTCCCCTTGACCAAATAGCGAGGTCCTTTGCCCCCCTCCGGCCTCTTAACGCCCACGACGATGTTCTCCTTGCCTTTCCGCCGACCGGAATACTCCATATCCTCCAGCGCAGAGACGAAAAACGGCTCCACCTTGTTCAGCATGCCCTTCCCCTCCCTTCTCGCCTTCCGCCAATTGCACTGGGTGCGATGCGACCCAGGCCCTCTTTCATGCCCTCATCTTGCCACCTGCGGTGAAAGTTCGATCACTGCGTGGGCCCTATGCGATTTACGGCAAAGGAACCGAAGCCGAGGACTTCGGCCTTCGTCTTCTTGCCGTTACATACAGCTATGATCTCGTCGAAGATCTCTTTGCCCACGTCGCGGATGCTCTTTTCGCCATCGACGATCTCGCCGGCGTTTATATCCATGTTGTCTCTCATGCGCTCGTACATGGTCGTATTGCTCGCGACCTTTATGACTGGAGCTATAGGACAACCCACAGGCGTTCCCCTCCCCGTCGTAAAGACCACAACCTGTGCACCTCCGGCTACCATGCCGGTGATCGATTCCACATCGTGGCCCGGAGTGTCCATGATAACAAGCCCCTTCTTTTTGGGCGCCTCGGCGTATTCGACCACCTCTTGAATCGGGGTATGACCTGCCTTGTGGATACAGCCGAGGGATTTTTCTTCAAGCGTCGTTATGCCCCCCTCGATGTTGCCGGGGGCCGGGTTCGTGTACCGTATGTCAACACCCATCTTGAGCGCCCCCTCCTCTGCGCGCTTGCAGATATGCCATATGCGCTCGGCGACCTCCGGAGAGACGGCACGCTTAGCCAGAAGGTGCTCAGCGCCTATCAGCTCCTGAGTCTCGGACAAGATGGAGGTCCCCCCTTGCTCGACGAGCATGTCGCTCGCCGCGCCCACCGCGGGATTAGCCGCAATACCGGAACAGGCGTCAGAGCCGCCACATTCGAGCGCCAAGGTAATGCTCGAGAGGTCGCATTCTTCCCTCTCTTGCTTCGAGAGCATCTCTATCATTCGACTTCCCGCCTTCACCGCCGCTGCGACCGTATTTACGGTGCCTCCTACCTCCTGGATTACGAAGCACTCAACTGGCTTGCCAGTTTTGGCTACGGCTTCAGCCAAACCATGGGCGTTAACCACCTCGCAGCCCAATCCCACGATGATGCACGCTCCCACATTTGGATTGCTGGCAAACCCTGCGAGCGTTCTGTGGGTCTGTTCGGCATCTGGCGCAAGCTCGGCACAGCCATGCTGATGATCGACCCACACAGCACCGGCCAGCTGCTCCGCTATCTTTCTGGCCACATCGTTGGCACACACTACAGATGGCAATACCAAAAGGTGATTTCTAATCCCTACGGCCCCATTGGGCCTTAGATATCCCATTATCTTCATTTAATGTGCCCCCTGTCTAACTTTGTCTCCCCTGCCGCGCGTTCCCTCAACGTTATGAACGTGAACATGGTCTCCCTTTCTTATATCCTGCGAAGCCAGGCCAATGGTTTCGCCATACTTAGTCACCGCGGAACCGGCGGGGATGTCCTTTAACGCAAACTTGTGGCCAAAGGGGATCTTTTTGAGGATCTTCACCTCAAACGTGCCCGATTCGCCCTTGGCTATGGCCATATCCCCTGCCTCCAAATCTTTAATCGCAGTGGCTACGTTGTCATTTTCGTGCATGATCAAAGCATTGTAAGCTCCCTCCGACATTACATGCGCCCTCCTCGAGTTGACATATTTAAGTCCCGGCAACGTTTCAAGCCGCATCAATTCTATGAACAAGGGGTGAGTAATGTCAATCTCGCGATGGTCCTGTTTTTAGAAAGTGGAAGTGAATGTGGGTGTGGAAGTGGAGGGTGAAGGTGAGGGCAATCGCAAAAACTTAGTGGAGGCTAAGAAAGACAAAAAGCAAAGACCTGAACCCAAAGGGTACAAAGAAATAAAAGCTTTTACACAATGTTAACGGGATTTCAACAAATCTGAAACACCCGACGGATAGAATGAGGCCGCTGTATAGCAAATGCCCATTTGAAAGGGGGGAGGCAACTCTTTGAGCGAGAGAAATGTCGAGAGCGCTGCGGTTTCATGGATTGCCCGTATTAGGGCAAAACAAAATGCACAAAAAGGAGGTTTTTTGAAATGAAGAGGCGCATCTTTGCAAAATGGGGAGCGACTTTCCTGCTCCTTGCCACCTTTTTCACGGGATGGGCGATGGCAGCCGCTCCTGACGGCGAAATGCCCAAAAACATCATCTTGATGATAGGCGACGGCATGGGCTTCCCTCAACTTACCTTGGGGAAACTGGCCAAGGGGAGCCTCGCCATAGAGGAGTGCCCGATAGGAGGAGCCATGACGACGCAACCTTTGCCATCGAGTGGCGTCATCACAGACTCAGCTGCAGCAGGCACGGCGTTGGCCACGGGATATAAGACCGACAACGGGATCATATCTCAGACGCCAGAGGGTAAGACGCTTTATACGGTTTTGGAAAACGCCCGCGACAAGGGGAAAGCCACGGGGCTTGTGACCACCACTCGCATAACACATGCGACGCCTGCGGTATTTGCCACCCATATAGATGACAGGGATAACGAAAACGCCATAGCGGAGCAGTATGTGGATTCCAGCGTAGACATCCTCCTGGGCGGAGGCTTGCGCCATTTTATCCCAAAAGGGCAACAAGGAAGCAAACGGAATGACGACAGGGATTTGGTCAAGGAAATGGAAGCCAAGGGATATGCTTTCGTAAAGGATCGCCAGGACCTCCTGGATGCCGCGAGCGAGGGAGGTAGAATCTTAGGTCTATTCAAAGGCAGCCACATGAGCTACGAGCTCGACAGAGACCCGGCCAAAGAGCCGAGCATCGCGGAGATGACAGAGGCGGCCATAGGGATCGTTAAGGAAGACCCCGAAGGCTTCTTCCTCATGGTCGAAGGGGGAAGGATAGATCACGCTTCGCACGCCAACGACGCCCCAACGACGATGGCTGACATGCTGGCGTTCGATGACGCCGTTAAGGCGGCCCTCGATTTCGCCAAGGCAGACGGAAATACCCTCGTCATCGTGACGGCAGACCATGCCAACGGGGGACTCTCCATAGGCATGGGCGAAAAACAGTGGGCAAAACCCGAGGTGCTTTTTGCCGTTAAGGGATCGGCCGAGGAAAAGATCGCGCCGATGCTGAAAAAAGATCCTTCTCCTGAGGCCATAAAGAGGATTGCAGCCGAGTATATGGGTGTAACGGATCTATCCGATGAAGAAGTAGCCGCCATTCAACAGGGACTTACGGCTGAAGGCGAATGGGCAGCCACCGACCCCATCGTAGCCGTGATAAACGTGCGTGCCCACACGGGTTGGACGACCCATGAGCACGATGGCAGCGTCGTTCCACTCTTCGCCTACGGACCAGGATCTGCGCTCTTTTCCGGCATCAAAGACAATACTTATGTGGGCAAAGCCATCTTTCAGCTTCAGGGCGGCGTTGCCAAAAAGGTCGCCTTCGCTGTTTTAAGCGACCTTCACATGGCCCTGAACGAGCCGGAAAACACGTGGAAGATGTTTCACTATAATCAAGACGTCCTCTCCTGGGCCATCGACGAGATCAACAAGAGGCAAGACATAGACTTCGTCTTGGTGCCAGGCGACCTCACCAAGGATTCCGAGCCCTACAACCATAGAGCCGTCAAGGCAATGCTCGATAAGCTCAACGTCCCGTATTACGTCATACCCGGCAACCACGACGTAAAGAAGGATTGGATGCCCCAGGGTAACCTCGGGGTCGCGGATTTCGCCCGCTACTATGCAGGGCACGGCTATGACGGAAGCGGCAGATCGTGGTACAGCGTGGATCCAGTTCCAGGTCTGCACTTAATTGGGCTCG
>LGFQ01000022.1 GCA_001508935.1 Synergistales bacterium 54_24 | reverse complement strand
CGTTCCCATTCTGCGAAGTTTGCCTTTCGCTTCTTCTGTAATTTCAAGCCTTAGATCTGCCACGATATCCCCTCCCATTTGCTCTGATGAGTCAATTATACCCCATGGGGGCAATATCGAAAAGTCGCCGCGCCTCACCCGAGCAGTGCCGTCTTAGGAGGAAGAAGTCTCTCGAAGTCGGGCGGCAAAGGGGCGATGAATCTCATGTTGGAAAGGGCAGAAAGCACATCTGGCATATCGCCAAAAGAGAGTTCACGCGCATGAAGCAAAGGGCGCACGACATTTTCCCAACGCCTCGCTTTAAGGCCGCCATATTTCACGTCCCCGACTATCGGGTAGCCTATGGCAGCGAGGTGAACCCTTATCTGGTGAGGTCTTCCGGTGACGAGCTCCATTTCGGCAAGAGTAAAACCTTTCCATCTCGAAATGGCGCGATATCGCGTCAGGGCACGCGAGCCCTTTTGCGACACGAAGGTGATATTGCTCTCGGTATCCTTTTCGAGCGGCAGGTCTATCTCCCCTCTATCGGGGAGATCACCAGCCACGATGGCCCAGTAACGCTTAAAAACCTTCCTCTCCCGCATAACGACGGAGAGAGCGCGCAGAGAGATCCCATCCAACGCTGCCATGATCAGGCCAGAGGTATTCCTATCGAGACGATGGACCAACGTGGGAGAAAAGCCGCCTTCTCGTCCATATATGGCCACGATGCGCCCCAAGAGGCTGTCTGAAGTGCGGCTCGACGGTTGGCTCAACAAACCCGCGGGTTTGTTGGCCACGAGCACGTGCTCGTCGATGTAAACCACATCGACCGGGCCAGGCATGGGGCGCGCTCCTCTCGCAGAAGGCGCTTCCCAGGGAACGCTCACCCTTTCTCCTTCGCACAGACGAGAGGAAGGTTGAGTTTTTTGGCCGCAAACTCTGACATCGCCTTTGCGGATGGAACGCATGATGGCGCTCAAGGGCACTGTCGGCCAAAGACCTCTTAAAACCCTATCCAGCCTCCGCTTGTCGTCATGCCGCGAAACCTTGAATTCGTACAACTCTCTCACCCAGCAAGGTCGTCTATGACCACGCCGACGTTGCGCTCGCCGTCCATATAGACAGAAAAACTTCCCCGATAGAGCCGCACGGTGGGGTGAAGCGTAGCCTCGTGTGGGGCCTTTTCAAACCAACCCTGATCGAAGACGTTGTCAGCCTCTCCCTCGAACACCGGCATGTAGAGGACGTTTTCCTCCTCGAGGTCGGCGAAGAAGTGGGTGCCGTAAGAGAGCTCGGGCATGAAGCCTATCTTTGGCAAGCCGACTTCCACGATGCAACGACAGTTGGTGAGCTCGTGGTATTGCACAGGAACACCGAGTTCTGGATTGCTCGACCCCACCCTTCCCGGCGCCACCAGGATATAACGCTCGCCCTCGAGGAGTTTGTTCAATTCGCCGAGGGCCTTAACCACTCCGGCGTAATCCTTATCCGCCGCATAACTGCGATAATCCACATACACGAGGCATGGGCATCCCTCGACAAAGCCGTCGGTGACCATGCGGTTTGCTTTGAGTATCACGCGTTTGCCCGACAGGTCGGGGATCTTTTTGCCGCCCATCGGTTTATTCTCCCATAGAGGGCGCGCCTCTAACAGTTCAAGGTTGTCGTCTTCCGTCTCATAGGCGAATTCGACATATGCGGCCATGCCCATAGCCTCTTCGAGGAACGAAAGCAACCCTTTCATTCGCTCGAAGAAGTGCCGGTAGCGCCTCGGAAAATCCTCAAAGGTGAAGCACGGCTTAGTGCCAGGAGAGGGAGGGTCTAAAAGGAGGCTCCCCAAAAAATCGAAATACCCGCCTTCGGAGCCCGGACGATAAACCTGCGCCAACACCCCGAAGTCGTCATGATATCTCATCAGGTCACGCCACATCCTCTTTATGTCGAGGGTCACGATCCCCTTGGTCATGCCGTCCAAAGCCTGAAAGCGCTCTTGGGCCTGACGCATTATCTTAAAGGGATCATGCCCCTCCGGCCTCAGATACGGATTGGTAAGCGAGAAAGTCCTGGCATACCCCCTCCTCGTGCTGATCGTCCCCAGGCCGAAACAGAGGCGCACCATCCCATCTTCGACCTTAATGCGAGGCGACCAACGTCTATAGTTCCTCGAATAGGCCACGCCCGCCGTGGTGGGGTAATAATAGCGCCCGCGCCACTTCCCGGCCATGCGCATAATCACCACGCCCATGGCGTCGTCCCCCAACCCGTGCCTCGACCTGTAGTTCTCCGCAGCCTGAGAAAAGGTGCTGGCATAGACGAGTTTTATGGCTCTCTCCAACTTCCACAGGCGCGAGGTCATCGATCCGCCGTCGGTCAGAAACGTAGTGAGGTATTTGCCCACAAAGGAACGTTCCGTTGAATCTTCGAGAAGACTGCTGCTTCGTACCACCAGCGGAGCATTCACGTCAGACAGGAAAGCCTCCAATCTCTTATACACGTATTTTGGAAGCGGGCGTGATAGAAAGAGCCCCTGAACGGCTTCAAAGGGCATCCCCCTCAACTCGAAGCCTTTCAAACTCGAAAGAAAGTCCCAGAATACCTCAACGCCTATAAAAATCGAGGGAGGAAAAGAAATGCGCACCGCCTCCGGGCCCCTGTCCCTCAAAGCCCTCATGGCGAAAAGGAGGGAACGCCCTTTCCCTCCGACGTGCCCGTCGCCTACGATTAGCGACGACAGTTCGCTGTCCCCGGCGGGATTCCAGGAAAAATACGCCCTGCGTGCGTCATTCATGACTCTCTACCTCTCATGAGTGCGCAAAGGATCACGGTTCATTGACGATTACTACCCCTACATCGTTCTCCCCGTCCAATAAGACGGAAAAGTTGCCGCAATATATGCGCACAGCCGGATGCTGCCCCTCCTCGTAAGGGGTCCCGGAAAACCACTCCCTGTTGTAGATGTTCGCCTCTTTGCCCTCTAAGACCGGAAGATAGAGCACGCCGTCAGCGTCCAAATCCAAGAAGAAGTGCGTGCCGTATGAGAGTTCGGGGGCCATGCCCGAATTGGAGAAGCCCACTTCTACCAGACAATTGCAGTTCGATATCTCCCCATAACGGACCGGCACGCCCAAGGCCGGGTTGACGCTTCCCCAACGGCCAGGTCCGACGAGGATATAACCGCCTCTCAGCGCCTCGTTGGCTGCTCCAACAGCTCTGGCCACGAGATGAGGGTCTGAACGCAGATATGCCAATGGATCCACGCATACGATATGAGACACCCTCTCCAAGACGCCGTTCGAGACCATGCCACTCCCCTTTAGGAGTATTCGCTCACGAGGAATGTCCGTCGGGATCTCCACCCGCCCGAACTCTTCGTATGTGGCGAGCGGGCGCAGCTGCACTATATTCATCTGGCCGCCCTCGGTCTCGTAGGTCAACTCTATGTCCACGGGTAACCCCATGGTCTCCTCGAACAGCAAAAGCACCTTTCGAAGCTGATCGAAGAAGCGCGGGAAGCGGCGATGAAAGTCGCTAAAAGTGAAAACCGCTTTAGCATAAGCGAGGTGCCGCACCTCGGAGAGGATCCAATGGAAGGAATCGTCATAGGCTAACTCCAAAAACGAGGCTGCGTTCTTGTGATGTTTCATAATGTGGCTTATCGCCTTGTTCGCATCCATCCCCAACAAGAAACCGTGCTCCAGATCGACGTAATCGAATTCGTCTTGGGCGTGAGAAAGTATGTCTGCCATGCTATTTCCTTCAGGACGAATCCCGGGGTGCGACAAGAAAAAGGTGCGAGCGAAGGAACGACCCACCACACGAGTGCCCAAGCCAAAGCAGAGCCTCAACACGCCGTCTTCCTTGCGCACTCTTGGCGTTGGCCTGCGAAATACCTTGGAAAAGGCAGCGCCTGCGAGTTCCGGGTAATAGAGATCGCCACGGCGGCGACCCACCACGGGCTGGATTATCACGGCCATTTTCTCACCTGCGAGCTTGATCCCGTGTTTGCGCCTATAGGCCTTAGCCGTAGGGTTGAAGGTAGAGGCATATACGAGCTTTACGGCACGTTCCAGGCGACGCAACCGGTACTCTAAATTACCTCGATTGCCGAAAAAGCGCGTCTCATATTTGCCGGCGAAAGCTAAGGCTATGTCGTCTTCCAAGATCGACGAAGACCTCACAGCCACCGGGCTGTCTATGCGCTGAAGAATGCCGGCGAGGGCGCTCCTTACGCTTTCTGGAAGTAGCGCCTCTTCGAAGGCTTTCTCTATCTGCGAAAAATCCTCAGTTCCTCGCACTATAGGTTCAAGGGCGTTGCGTCGCATAAATTCGTCGAAAACCTCTGTAGTGATGACAAAAGTGGTATGGGGAAAGCTCACTTCCTCGCTTAAGCCAGCTTCGGCCACGGCCGATTGGGCAAAGGCGATCCCCTTCGCCTTGCCCCCTATCTGGCCATCTCCTATGAGCCAACCGCGTTTGGCATAAAATGGCTTTCCATCGTAATTGACATATCGAGGAAACACTATCCGACCACACCTCTAAAGATTGCTTTTCGTAACAAATAATTATACCGCGGGCCGAGAGACGAGCTCAAGCGCCGAATTTGACCAGGCGCAGAGCATGCGCGAGCATCAATCCCATGAGCTTATGGGCAGGCATGATCCCCAACGACCCTCTGGCGCACTCCCTTTCACCGAAAGATTTTGCACCGCATGGGCGCACATAGGGACTTGCGAGCATGAACGGGACTGGATGCCACGAGTGAGCTTTCAGCCTTGCAGGGGTGCTGTGGTCGCCAGCGATGGCGATTACATCTGGGCAAAGGCTGGTCAAACGCGGAAGCAGAGAGTCTACCTCTTCAACCATGCGCCTTTTTGCGTCGAAGTCCCCGTCTTCGCCGCGGCTGTCGGTGTATTTCACGTGGACGTAAAAATAATCGAAGTCGCCCCAGTTGCTCGCGACGGCGTCGAATACCCCCTCGAGTTCCTTGCCGGCCTCTAAGATCTCCATCCCCACCAACCTCGCAAGCCCTTTATACATGGGGTATGTCGCTGCTGCGGCCGGCCTTATCTTGTAAAGCTCTCCCAACGATGGGATGTGCGGCGCAGAAGAAAAACCCCGGAGCAGACAACCGTTGGCCGGCCTTTCATCCCTCAAGACATCCCTCACTTTACGGATGAAGGCATTAGCCACATGCGCCATCCTCTCGCCGGCAGGATCTGTTGGGGTGGCCCATTTCATCGGACCTGCAACCTGCGGGTCCGCATCGAAAACGGCGTCCTTCAAGCCATCGCCGGAGAACACGGCGACGAAGCGGTGTTCCTCTCCGGGATAAAGGCGCACTCGTGCGCCCTCCACCTCGCTTATCTCTTGCCTCAGCTTCTCTACGAGGGCACGGTTTTTCTCCGTCGGTATCCTGCCGGCTCTCCTGTCGACTACGACATCGCCGTCTCCCCAAGTGGCGAAATTTCCCCTGGCGCAGACATCTCCTGGGCCCACATCGATCCCAAGGCCCAGCGCCTCCAATATTCCTCTCCCTATTTCAAACTCGAGCGGGTCGTAACCGAAGAGGGAAAGGTGTCCAGGGCCGCTCCCCGGCGTGACGCCGACATCGACGATCTCAAGCATTCCAAGCTCGGCTTTCGCGGCCAAAGCGTCGAGGTTCGGTCTGTGCGCTGATTCGAGCTCTGTCCCTCCGTCTTCTCCCGGGAGTCCACCCAAGCCATCTAAGACCAAAAGGAGCATCTTGCTCTTTCCTTCTACGGTCAATCCACTGATCAGCTCCATCCGACTGAACACGGCGATCACCTCCACAAATAGATCATACGCTCAGACCCATCATAATCCTTTTTGCTCCGCGCGGAAGTAGGGATCTCCCAAATGACACGTATCCCCTAAGAGCGTCGCACGCATCCCCCTCTCCGTCTTCTCCACGATGGAGACGCTGGCGTTGCCCAACTGAAAACGCCAAAACCCGGAAAGCGGCATCTCCAGAAAAAGGCACAGCATCGTCTTCATCACGGCGTCGTGCGTCACGACCACGTGCGGCCCCTCACCGTGCTCGCTGATGCGGCAATAGGCCGCAAAGGCCCTCGCCTGGAGAAGTGCGAGATCCTCGCCATCTGGCATTTTCACCGTGTGCGGCTGCGAGTGCCACGCTTCCAACAGGGCGGGCCACATATTTTTTACCTCCTCCATCGTGCGTCCTTCCCAGAGGCCGTGGTTTATCTCCTTCAGATCGTCATCGATATAGACAGGAAGCCCCATGGCTTGGCCTATCTTCTCCGCCGTCACCTTCGCCCTCGAAAGCGGGCTGCTCCAGACGAATTTAGCGCCGCAACTTTTAAGGGCTCGCGCCAGAGCCTCAGCCTGCTCTATGCCTCTTTCGTTCAGCGGAACATCCCGTTGCCCCTGAAAGCGTCCTTCGCGGTTCCAGGCCGTCTCTCCATGGCGCACGAGGAAGAATCGCGCCTTCATTGCAAGTCCTCCCCGAAATCGACGACCTTCGCCCAAAGCAGGTCGGCATCCTGGGCGAGCTTCTGGACGAGCTCTTGAGGCACAGCATTGTCGACCTGGAGAGCACCGACGGCCTGACCGCTCCCGTTCTTTCTGCCGAGGGCAAAATTTGCGATGTTTATGCCGTTCTTCCCCAAGAGCGTCCCGACTTTGCCTATAACACCCGGCCGGTCATAGTTCGAAAAGAGCAAAACCCGCCCCTCCGGCACGAAGTCTATCCAAAAACCATCGATGCAGACCACCCGCTGCCTTCCCTCCTCAGTGACAGTAGCCAAGACTTCCAACGTCTCGTTTTTCTCCTCGAGCGCGAGCCCTATGAGGTTTTTGTACGTAAAGGCCTCGCCTTTGACCTCTTCCACGGACAGTCCGACCTCGGAGGCCAGGAGCGGAGCATACATGTAGCTCACGCCGCTACCGTGACGCGCCTCCAAAAAACCCTTCAGGGCCGCTACCGTATAAGGGGCATATCTATATGGCAGCTCGAACGCTCCATATGAGTCCTCGCTGAAAAGGGAGCCGAGCATGGTAAAGCGAAACTTTTGAGGAACACTGAAAAGACTCGCAGCGAGTTGCCCCACCTTCCTCGCAAGGGTTAAATATTTGCGCTTAGCGACGTCCATGAGTTGCTCGGCGAAGGGGAGATTTACGGCGTGTTCGCACGGTTCGCCTCTGAGCGATGCTAAGAGGTTTTTGGCGGCGATGACAGACACCGCAGATTGAGCCTCGTAGGTGTTGGCGCCGATGTGGGGCGAGAGTACCACGCTATCTGCAAGATCGGGCGAAAGGAGCGGATGGTCTAAAGGAGGAGGTTCTTTAGAGAAGACGTCAAAAGCTGCGCCGGCGAGGTGCCCCTTCCTTAGAGCCTCGGCGACCGCTTCCTCATCGACGAGCCCGCCCCTTGCGCAATTTACGAGATAGGAGCCGCGCTTAAAATGACCCAAAAGCTCTTCGTCTATCATGCCCCTGGTCTCCGCGGTCAAAGGTAGATGAAGTGTTATGATATCAGCTTCAGCGAGAGCGATACCCAAATCCGATACTAACGTGACCCCAAGCCTTTCGGCTTTGCTCGCCTGGACGTAAGGATCGAAAGCAAAGACGTCCATGCCGAAAGACCTCGCTCGAGACGCAACCTGAGAACCGATCCGACCGAGTCCGATTATGAGCAATTTTTTTCCGTGAAGCTGGCATCCCATAAAGCGCTTCCTCTCCCACCGGCCGCAAGAAACGGAACGATATGCCTGAGGCACCTTGCGCACGAGCGAAAGCATCATCGCCATCGTATGCTCGGCCGCAGAAAGGGTGTTGCCAGTGGGGGCATTTATGACCACGACCCCTCTCTTGCTCGCCGCGACGAGGTCGATGTTGTCAACCCCCACGCCAGCCCGCGCTACGGCTTTCAACTTGGGCGCATGTTCGAGCAGCTCCTCCCCGACGGCGGTTCCACTCCTCGTAAGAAGCGCATCCGCATCGGATACAGCTTTTAGGAGCTCCTCTCCGGCTATGCCAGGGCGATTTATCAGCTCTACATCCCCTGCCTCTCGCAGAAACCTCAGGCCGTCCTCGTGTATCTCCTCCGTAACTAACACTTTCCACATGGGACATCCTCCTCCCATACCCGCTGCGCAGCGTCCAAGAAGCTGGCGTTCACAGAAAGGCCCGTGCTCTTGGCGGCTCCATAGATGCTTCCCAAGATCAGGCACATCTCAGGCCAAGCCATGTCTGTGTAATGAGCTACGCGCACTATCTGCCCATTAAGTGCTCCCAAGCCTCCGGCTACTTCGACACCCATCCCGTAAAGGACATCTTTAAGCCTCTTGGCCTCGGGCGTCTTTATGGCCGTCACCCCGGGCGAGCGATGGCGCTTTTGGCTGACGAGCAGATCGAGCCCCATAGCCTCAACTCCTGCCGCAAAGGCAGCGGCGAAGCGGCGGCGCTCCTTCCACCATTTGGCATACCCACGTTCAGCCAGCAGGGATAGCGCTGCATCCAACGAATAACACAGAGAAATGGGGGGCGTGTACGGGCTCTGCAAGCGTTCCATGGAATCTTTATATCCCAACAGGTCGAAGTAGAAGCTCTTAGGGTGTCCGAGGCTCTCCAAGGCTTCCCAAGCGCGGGGCGAAAGCCAAACCACCCCAACGCCGGGAGGACAAAGCAACCCCTTTTGAGAAGCGCCGGCGAGCGCATCCACCCCCCAAGCCTCAGGCAGACAAGGCGTGACGCCGAGAGAACTCACGACGTCCACCAAGAGGAGCGGCCTCTCTTTTG
The DNA here is from genome assembly GCA_001508935.1 of Synergistales bacterium 54_24. GTDB lineage: Bacteria > Synergistota > Synergistia > Synergistales > Thermosynergistaceae > Thermosynergistes. The sequence goes on along the minus strand of LGFQ01000022.1, from coordinate 12,589 downwards.
GGAGGGCGGACGCTATGGCGTGAATCGGGTTTATTACGCCGGTTGAAGTTTCGTTGTGCGTTAAAAGGATCGCTCTCGTCTCGGGATGGGCCTTAACTGCCTCGACTACGGCTTCGGGGGCGACAGCCCCTCCCCATGGCACATCTACCGGGACGATTTGACAGTCCATCCTGCTCGCCATTTCTCTGAAACGGAGACCGAACTGGCCGCAAGATACCGAGATTACGACATCCCCCGGCCTCAAGAGGTTTTCCACCAGGGATTGGAGCGCCCCGGTGCCGGAAGATGGGAGCAATATCACAGGTCCACTGCTTTTTAATAAATCACGAAGGCGATTCTGGAGGCGCAGCAGGAGGGCGGAAAACTCCTCGCTCCTGTGGCCGATCATGGGACGGGCGCCAGAGCTTGCCACCTCGTGCGGCAGCGGCACCGGGCCAGGCGTAAACAGATACTTCATCTTCACCACCTCCATAAAGTTAAAGGGCCGGAGGATGTTTGCACCTCCGGCCCTTTTGTGCGTCTAAATCTATTTACTACAAAGTCCATACACAAACGGTGCGGAAGCGCACAAAGTTCTTTTCCCCTCTCCAAGACGAAGAGGAGCCCAATGAGCAGCTACCGCACCCCGTAAAAGTTAAAGCTATCCATTTCGCCATCGCTATTCGCACCATATCAGACGTTTGTCTGCTTTTATCACATCTTTTACCGCCTGTCAACCGGCCCTAAATTGCCCCTTGGTCCTGGCCCCAAGTCAGCAGGGAAGGTATCTGTGCGCTTCAACCACGACTCCAAAATCTGCACCGATTCTTTGGCGAGGTGCTCGTATCCTGGCTTTAAAGCTATAGCAAACCTGTCAAAGTGGCTGGCGAGGAACCTCAATCTAACAGCGAGCGCTTCCCTTTTCGCCCAAAGCAATGGCGTGCTGAAAGCAACGGAGGGCATTTTCTCCAGCACAAGCGCAATGTCTATCGCATCCCTCTGAGTCAATTCTGAAGCCCGATAGAAAACCTTCTTAACCACAATTTCTATAGGCGTCTCTATGCGAGTCGTTACACCGCAAATTTCGCGCTCAATATAACCGGGACTTGTCAACAGCGGGGCTACAATAAAATCTATCTCTCCAAGGCCGGGGAAACGGAGCTTGAGATAATTCGACATTTCGTCATAAGCTTCCGTAAGATCAGCAACGACATCATTCAAGCGTGGAGATAGATATGGAATATACTGGGCATTACTCAAGAAGATCTCGATGTCTTTGCTCTCTCGGTGGTTAAAATACATGGCGAGTGCCGTGCCCCCGCCCAGTGTCCAGAACGGCGCAGGGGCGTTCTTGATGCTATCCAAGCACCTCACTGCTTGCTCGAAAAGCCACTTTGTCTCTTTCGTCAATGCACTGTCTTTTGGTTCGGGTCCCAGAGTCGCCACCATCTCTTCGTTTGAGATCCCTCCGGATATCCTTCGTCAAGGTGTTTAAAATAGCAGCGAGCAGCCAATTCCACCGATATTCCATGTTCGACCAGAAAACGGAGCCGTACATCGCCAGGCACTTCCGTCAAAAGGCTTACCACATGCGCAGGCGGGAAGAAATCGCCTTCCGCGCATCTGACGAGATCTCGCAGGAGGCGATCTACATCCACTTTATACAGCAATGAGGCATTAACGACACCTAAGACAAGTTCATCGACATTTGACCGCTTCATGGGCCAATAATACCACATGTTTGAAGGGCTGAGATTGCCGGATCTGCCTCAGTCATGAGCAACGACGGGCAATAGTTATGTTATTATTTGAAGGCAGATTACGGTATAAATAAAATGCATTTCCTAAAGGGGGGAACGACGTGAGTGCGTGGGAAGGGCTTTACAGCAAGGCAGCGCGGGGGCTCAAACCCTCACCGACGAGAGAGTTGATGCACGTGATCCGCAAGCCAGGCATGATATCCTTTGCCGGAGGCATGCCTGATCCTCAAATATTTCCAGTAGATCTCTTTTGCGACTGCGCGGAGATTTTGAAGAAAGAGGGAAAGGACATCCTGCAGTACGGCACCACCGAGGGATACCAGCCGCTGAAAGAATTCCTATCGGAGTGGCTCGCTCCGAGGCTCGGCAGAAAAGCGGATCCCTCAAAAGAAATCCTAATCGTATCCGGCTCTACGCAGGTGGCCGATCTCATATCTTGGGCGCTCGTAGATCCTGGAGACTACGTTATCGTCGAGGAACCCACCTTCTTCGGCTTTACGATACCCATGTATAACCACGGGGCACAGTTTCTGACGGTCCCTTGCGACAGCGAGGGCATGAAGGTAGACCTTTTGCCGGGGCTGATAGAAAAGGCCAAGAAAGAGGGAAAGAAGGTAGCCTTCATTTACACGATACCGAACTTTCACAACCCCTTAGGATGCACGCTATCCCTCGATCGAAGGAAGAAGCTCGTCGAAATTTCGCACTCCCTCGGCGTGCCGATCCTTGAAGATGACCCTTACGGATATCTAAGGTTCGAAGGAAAAGACGTAGCTTCCATATTTTCGCTCGACGGCGGGACTAACGTCATCCACTCGGGGACGTTCTCAAAAATTTTGGCGCCTGGGACGCGCGTCGCTTGGTGCGTGGGAGACGCGGACATCATCCGCAAGATGGCCGTCTTCAAACAAGGCACCGACCTGTGCACCAGCGTGGTGGCCCAAGGGCTCGTATACGAATATTGCCGCCGAGGACACCTCGACTCATTCTTGCCGAAAATCGTAAACCACTACAGAAAGAAGCGCGACGACATGGAAGAGGCTCTAAAGCGCCACCTCCCCCTCGAGGAGGTCTCCTGGGTAAAGCCGCAGGGCGGGTTCTTCTACTGGATCGAGATGAAAAACGTCCTCACAAAAGACCTCTTCGACAAAGCAATAGAAAAGAAAGTAGCATTCGTTCCAGGAGAACCATTCTACCCGAGCGGCAAGGGAGGAGAGCGCGCCTTCCGCATGTGCTTCACCTTCGCTACACCTGAGGACACAGACGAGGGCATAAAGCGCCTCGGGGAGGCCATAAGGGAGCTGATGTAACTGGATACGATAGCAGCTATATCTACGGCCTGGGGGGAATCTGGCATAGCCATAGTGCGCCTCTCAGGCCCGCGCGCCAGAGAACTCGTAGACTCGATCTTTCGAGGGAAAACCCAGCTGGCAAAAAGCCCTCCGAGGACCATGAAGCATGGTTATATCGTAGACGAAAGCGAAGAGAGACTCGACGAGGTATTGGCTGTATGGTTTTGTCCCCCTTACAGCTACACCGGAGAGGAAGCGGCTGAGATACAATGCCACGGCGGAAGCCTCGCTGCCAAGAAGTGCCTGGAGCTCCTGCTCGATAGAGGAGCACGCTTGGCCGAGCCGGGCGAGTTCACGAAGCGGGCATTTTTGAGCGGCCGAATAGATTTATCGCAAGCCGAGGCGGTATTAGGAATAATCAAGGCCAAAAGCGATGAGGCTCTTCGTGCTGCAGCGAGGTCGTTGTCGGGAGAGATCTCCAGAGAGGTAGAAATAGTCTACGACGCACTCATCGCCCTTTCAGCCGAGGTCGAGGTGGCGCTCGATTTCCCGGAGGAGGACGTTCCGCCTAAGACAGACCTTGAAATCCTGCAAGACACCGCTTCAATAGCTTCAAAGCTCGAAGCCTTGATATCGCGATGCCAGGTCGGTTTTGCGCTGCGCGAGGGCGTGAGGGTGGCAATCGCGGGGCGCCCTAACGTGGGCAAGTCGTCGCTGTTAAATGCACTCTCCTCGCGAGAGCGGGCGATCGTCACCCCTATACCGGGCACCACGCGCGACGTCATAGAGGAAGTAATCGTACACAAAGGGCTTCCCATCCGCTTGGCAGACATGGCCGGCCTGCGAAAGCCCCAGGACGAACTCGAGGCCATCGGCGTAGATAGGGCCAAAGCTACCATAGATGGAGCCGACATATTGGTGATCGTCTTAGACGCAAGCGCACCCCTCACAGATGACGATAGAGAGATCGCAGCTAACACAGGAAATGCGCCTCGCATAGTTGCCCTCAATAAAGTAGACTTGCCTCTGGCCGTTGCCGAGGGCGACGTGCGTGCCCTTTTCCCGAATAGCCCTATATGTAGCACCTCTGCCCTGCTGGGCTTCGGGATAGAAGGGCTCAAAGACGCGATATTTAACATAATATCCAAAGATAACTCTTTTGAAGCCGGGCTCAACGCGAGTGCGAGGGAACTCTTTGAGTTGCAATGCGCTGCACGGACCATTGCTGAAGCGCAAGAAGCGATCAAGGCCGGTTTGGGTCAAGACCTCGCGGCGAGCGCGCTGGCCACCGCTGGAGCTTGCCTTCAGCGACTTTTGGGAAAGTCCTACGACGACGCGCTACTTGAGGCTATATTCTCCCGCTTTTGCGTGGGGAAATAACAGCAACTCAGTATAAAAGAGAAAGGGGGCAGCCTCAGCCGAAAGGCAGGGGCAACTTTCAAATGAGTTCTATAGCGCCTTTTGAACTTAAGGACTGCGAGATAGTAATGGTAAGCACGGGCTTGAGAGCGCAGACTATGAGGGAGCTCAAAGACGCTCTCAAAGAGGCGCCCGACGGAAGCCTGCTTTATCATTTTTGGGGATGGATGCTGCGCCCCTACTTGAGCGAATCCGAATACAACAACGACTTCGCCACATGGGTGGACAAATCTTTGCGCGACCAAGCGTTGGCCGAACGGCTCAGCGTAATAAACCCATCCCATTACGAAGATCTGGATGCGCTAAAAAACAGGCTCCTGGACATCTTAGACGAGCGCTTGGTCCAGGGAGACTTCCTCACCTGGGCCAAGGGGGAGACGGAATTCGTATTTTTGAAGGCACAGATGATCATCTTCAACTCGGGGATTCGCATTATGCAGCCCAAAGACCTCGCACCTGCCGTCGCTCAAGCACCCACTGGCAGCATATTCTATCATTTCATTGACGCACAGAGAAGAAGTCCGGTCTGTTGCGATGACTTCAGTTATTGGCTCGAACAATTTGGCGATGAAACGGCCGAGGCGCGCAAGAGGGTCTCCATAATAGATCCCTACTTGTTTTCGTTATCCGAATTGCGCGACTTGATCGTAAAAGCCTTGAACGAAAGCATGGCATAAGGAGGGAGCGCATTTTGAGCGATCTACTTTCGCAATACGCCGAGGTCGTGGGAGAACAAGAGATAAGGCACATGCGGGCGCTGGCCAAGGGATTGCACGGGGCGCGTGTCGTGCATGTCAATTCCACTAAAAGCGGAGGAGGCGTAGCTGAGCTGCTCAATCGCATCGTGCCGTTGCAGAAGGAATTGGGGCTCGATGTGGAGTGGGAAATAATAGAGGGGAAATCGGATTTCTTCGTAACCACTAAAAATATCCATAACGCCCTTCAGGGCACACCTGTTACCCTTTCAGAACCTATGTGGAAAGCCTACGAAGAGACGAATCGCGCCAACGCCGAAATGCTGGAAAATAAACTCAAGGAGGCCGACTTTGTATTCATCCATGACCCCCAGCCAGCGGCACTCATAAACCATTTTCCCCAGAGGAGCGCGAAATGGATCTGGCGCTGTCATATAGACGTAAGCACCCCCCAGCCGTCGGTGTGGCGGCGCCTCGAGAGGACGATCTCAAAATATGATGCCAGCATCTTTTCGCTGGCCCAGTTCGCCCAAGCGCTACCTCACCCACAGTATTTGATCACGCCCAGCATCGATCCTTTGAGCGAAAAAAATATAGATCTCCCCCAAGAAGAGATCGAGACCGTTTTTGATCGTTTCAATTTAGATCGCAAAAAACCCCTCCTTCTGCAGGTCTCGCGCTTCGATCGCTTCAAAGACCCGTTGGGTGTCATAGAGGCCTATAAAAATGTAAAAAGTTTTCAGGAGAGCGTGCAATTAGTATTGGCGGGCGGCGGCGCCTCCGATGACCCTGAGGGAGGGACGGTTTTGGGCGAAGTGTTCGAGGCAGCAAAAGGCGACCCAGACATACATGTATTAGAGCTACCCCCAACCGCCAACCGCACGATAAACGCCCTCCAGCGCGCAGCAGATGTAGTCCTGCAAAAGTCGTTGCGCGAGGGATTTGGCCTCACGGTGACTGAGGCCCTGTGGAAATACAAACCGGTCGTCGGAGGAGACACAGGTGGGATACGCCTCCAGGTGATAGACCGCTTCAACGGCTTCCGAGTGCGCACGCCCGAGGGCGCCGCGCTACGAATGCGCTATCTCCTCCACCACCACGGGAAAGCCAAGCGCATGGGACAAAATGCCCACAATTTCGTGAAGGACAACTTCTTGATCACGCAACAGGTGCGAAACTACCTGGCACTTATGATGAGCCTCAAAGAGGGGGAGGTTTCCAGGCTTGAGGTGGTGGTTTAGCTGAAACCAATAGAGGACTTTTGTGAGAAGCTCTCTGAGGCTAAAAGGCGCGCACTGCTCTCCGATTACGATGGAACACTCGCTCCCTTTGTCGAGGAACGCGAGGAAGCTTTTCCATATCCTGGCGTAACGGAGCGCCTGAGCGCCATAAGACAGAGCAATACGCGCGTAGTCATCGTCACGGGCAGAACCGCAAGGGAGATCCTGCGATTTTTGCCGACAGATCCGCCGCTCGAGGTCTGGGGATGCCACGGCGGAGAGAGACTTCTGCCTTCGGGTGAACTTCGAACCCTTTCCTTAACGCCTGCGCAGAGGGCAGCGTTGGAGAGGGCAAGCGAGATCTCGCTTGCCCTCCTTCCAGAAAGGCGCGTGGAGAAAAAACCGCTCTCTGTGGCATTCCATCTGCGCGGCCTCGGCGACGACGTCGGCTGTCGGCTTAAAGAAATGCTCGATCCTATGTGCAACTGCGGGCTCGGGCTCATGCCCTTTGACGGCGGGCTTGAACTGAGAATCCTTTCCTGCACCAAGGCAATGGCCGTAGAGACTATAATTGCGGAAGAAGGAGATGCCGTTATAGCCTATCTCGGCGACGACTTCACCGATGAGGACGCTTTTTATGCCATAAAAGGGAAGGGATTGTCGGCTCTCGTGCGACCAGAATGGCGCCCCACAAGTGCTGACGTGTGGATAACGCCCCCGGAAGAGCTGCTTTCTTTCTTCGACCGTTGGATTGAAGCATGCAGATAGCGGCTTTTAGCCTTTTAGCAATACAACATAAATTAAAACATCAAGTATGGTGTGCGATTTTACAATTTATTTATGCTGTCAATAATGAATTGGAAGGTGTTTAGTATATGGGGAAAACGCTAAGGATATTTGGAATTATAGGCATAATAATAGGGGTATTAATAATGCTTCCGCTGGTAACGATTCCATCAGGAATTGCCATAATCATAAATGGCATCGTGCTTTACGCAATTGGAAGAATTTACGATGATGTCAGAGTCATTAAAGATAAGCTAAATATTCCGTAACCCAAAACCACACATAGCAACATTGTTACATCCAGGCACTGAGCCTTCGTTATCGCCGATTGCTGCTCCGCACGGCAATAAACATTGCATCGATTGTGCACATGATGCCTGATGCGTCTTGACGGGACAATAGCATTTGCGGTTTAGTCGCTCGTTCTGCCGAAAGAGCTCCTCTCTTTTTGGACTGCTGGATCGATGCGCACAGTTAAAAACCCGGGAATTTTTCCTCGATATGTTCAATATACAGCATGAAGAGGTTATAGAAACGAATCGAAAAAGGATGGTAAAATACCATATATAGCTACCTCTGGAAATTGCATGGCTGCCATGGAAAGTATCACAGGAGGTTTGAGGTGATCACAATTTGAAGACGTTGCATAAAATAATTATTGGTGACTCAAGGTGCATGAATGAAGTAGCTGATGAATCTGTTCATCTCGTCATTACATCTCCTCCATATTGGCAATTAAAGGATTATGGGAATGAGAAACAGATTGGGTTCAATGATACTTATGAAGAATACATTAACAATCTTAATCTGGTCTGGAATGAATGCCATAGAGTTCTACATAGAGGTTGTCGCTTGTGTATCAACATAGGTGATCAGTTTGCTAGGTCAGCCTACTACGGAAGGTACAAAGTTATTCCTATAAGAACGGAGATAATTAAATTTTGCGAGACTGTTGGCTTTGACTATATGGGGGCAATTATTTGGCAAAAGGTTACCACATGCCATACAACTGGAGGAGCGACAGTAATGGGATCGTTTCCCTACCCCAGAAACGGAATTGTTAAACTAGATTACGAATTTATCTTAATTTTTAAAAAATATGGAGTTGCGCCAACAGTTAACAGCGATATTAAAGAGCAATCAAAGTTGACGCAAGAAGAATGGAATCAATATTTTTATGGGCATTGGAACTTTCCTGGTGAAAAGCAAAACAAGCATTTGGCCATGTTTCCTGAAGAATTACCAAAGCGCCTTATTAAAATGTTTAGTTTTGTAGGTGATACTGTTCTTGATCCATTCTTGGGAAGTGGTACAACTTCCTTAGCAGCTAAAAACATGAATAGGAACTCTATTGGCTACGAAATCAACGAGAAGTTTTTGCCGGTCATAAAGGAAAAAGTAGGAGCAAAACAGCTCACCATTTTTCAAGAGGCAACTTTTGATATAATCAAGCAAAGGGAATTAAATATGAACTTTGAAGAAAATATCAACAAATTGCCTTATATTTTTAAAGATCCTGTCAAGTTTGACAAAAAAATCGACCCTAAAAAGCTAAAGTTTGGCTCAAAAATAGACGAGTCTCCCTCTGAGAGAGAGAAATATTACGTGGTTAAGGAAATAATTTCACCAGAATTATTAATATTAAACAACGGGCTAAAAATTAAGTTGCTAGGAATAAAAGAAAATTTAGAAAAAAGAGAAGAAGCGATCAAATTTTTAGAGCAAAGAGTGATTGGCAAAAAGGTATTTATGAGGGTTGACACTATAAAACATGACAAAGAAAACAACATACTTTGTTATCTATACCTGTGGAATAAAACTTTTCTGAATGCACATTTAATTAAAAACAACTTAGTTGATGTAGATACCACATTCAATTATAAGTATAAATCTAAATTTTTGAATTTGCAAAACCATACAGTTCAGGGTGAAAAAGCATGAAAGTGAAAATAAACATCAAAGAAATCAGAAACTATATGGATATAGACACTCCTGAGTTTCCTAAATATGTAAATCCACTAATTAATCTAGCAAATCAATATGCACAAGGAACACGTCCAAAAATCGTTGGCCAAATGAGCGAACTTATCAATGAGTTTGAAGGAAAGACGTTATCTGAGTGGGAAAAGTGGTATTTAGAGAAAAAGCCAGAGGCAATTAAAAACGCAACAGAAAAAATATTACAAAAGTTAAAAGAATTCAAAAACTCCTTGAATAACATTGACCAAGCGATGGTCGAACAGTGGGTAAGGGACTTAGTAATCGTGAAAACTTTTATTGGCTTACGATTTCAAGAAGCAATATTAAAGCGAGGTGCTGAGATAAAGAATACCAATTATCGACTATCTAAGCCCGATGAAGAGACGAGAGGAATTGATGGCTACATCGGAGAAACCCCTGTGTCTATAAAGCCACGCACCTATGACGCAAAAGCGTCCCTGCCAGAGCATATAGACGTCAAAATCATTTATTATAGAAAAATCAATGGCGATATTGAAGTGGATTATGGAGACGTATTGTAGCGCCAAAAATTCGTATATCACTGCATATATGCACAGAGTCGAGATAACTCGGTTGTTTGCCTACGCATAAAACATATGCTATTATATAGCGTATACAAAAACTCTCCAAGCTCGTACCGGGTATAATGCCCGTGCGTAAAGCGAGTTGATGCATATGGCAAAAGAGCCGCGCCTTGTAGTGGTTTCAAACAGGCTTCCTGTGGTTTTAGAAAAAAACGGCAATTCTCAGAGGCTTAAACCTGGTTCTGGGGGGTTAGTGACAGCCTTAACCCCGATATTGAAAGATCGCGGTGGAATATGGATAGGGTGGCTAGGCACCACGGAAAGGTTGAGCATACGCCAACTGCGCACTATACTGGGTCCAGCTTCCGAGGAGTGGGGTTTCCGTCTGTATCCTGTCCTCCTTTCCGACGAAGAAGTAGAACAATTTTATTATGGCTTTGCGAACGAGGTGCTCTGGCCCCTCTTCCACGACTTGCAAACAAGGTGCCGCTTCGATCCTGCTTACTGGAGGAGCTATGTAGCGGTGAATGCGAAGTACGCCAGGGTGGTGGCAAGGCATACACAAGAGGATGATTTGGTGTGGATTCACGACTATCATCTCATGGGGCTCTCCGCCGCTCTCAAGGAAATGGGAGTAAAGCGACAATATGCCTTTTTCCTCCACATACCATTCCCCCCTCCAGACCTTTTCTTAAAGCTTCCCTGGCGCGAACAATTGCTGCGGATGCTATTACAAAATGATCTCATAGCCTTTCAAACGTTAAGAGATCGCAGGAACTTCCTCGGGTCTTTGAGGGTCTTGGACCGCAGGACCGCTGTGTCGGGCAGGGGCCCTGCTATCAAAGTCACGTCCATGGGGTATACAGCGAATGTGGCGCATCTGCCCATATCCATCGACTTTAAGGGTTTCTCGAGGCAGGCCAAGCAACCGGATGTAGCTGCCCAGGCAAAACAGCTGAAAGAGACATACCACTGCAAGCATCTGATAATCGGGGTAGATAGGCTCGATTACACGAAGGGAATTCCGGAGAGGCTAAACGCCTTCCGCCTCGCCTTAAAGCGATACCCAGAACTTCGAGGAAACACGACATTGGTACAGATTGTGGTGCCCAGCCGTGAACGCGTGCCCGCTTACGGTGCTCTCAAGGGGGAGATAGACGCCCTCGTGGGGCAGATAAACGGAGAGTTTACTCAGGATGGATGGGTGCCCGTAGTCTATCGCTATCAGTCTATACCAAGGGATGAGCTGGTGGCGCACTACAGGGCTGCCGATGTGGCGCTTGTAACCCCACTGAAGGATGGCATGAACCTTGTGTGTAAGGAATATTGTGCTTGCCAGGTAGAAGATCCGGGGGTATTGATCTTGAGCGAGTTTGCAGGCGCCGCTTCGCAATTAGGAGGCGGCGCCCTGCTGGTAAACCCTTATGATGCCGAAGGCATGGCAGACGCTCTATATCGCGCCCTCACCATGCCCCTTTCTCAAAGGAGAAGGCGCATGAGGCTCCTGCGGAGGAACATAACACAGGAGGACATATTCTGGTGGGTCGACAACTTCCTCCGCACTGCGGCGAGCAAAGCGTTGCGCGACTTTCCGGAAAGCACACTTCCTCCGCTCTTCCCCCGGGGGCGCCGCACCATAAGGCAACAAGAGGCCGAATGACGAGGCGCCCAGCGCCTAACCTCCACCTATGGCCGGCAGCAGTTCCACCGTCGCCCCATCTTTCAAAGGTTGATCGAGGCTTGTCTTTGCTCCATCGACAGTGGCCATGTATAGCTCTGATTCGGGTATGCCCAGTTTTTGCAAGATCGTCCGCACGGTTAAAGAAGTAGCCTCTAAGGTTAGTTCCCTGCGCCTCTCTTTATCGTACCAACACAGTTGCCCTTTCAGGCGCACGGTTACCCACACATACATCACTCCCAGATCCTGCGTATGTTTTTTTGAGGCGGCGGAGGCGTCAAGCTCGCTACGACGATAAAGGCGGCAAGCGCGATGAGGAGAGATGGGACGATTACGTGCATTCCCCACACCCGCCCCACATAATTGCTCAAAAGGAGAAAGGAAACTAACCCAACAACCATGGAAGCAAGAGCCCCAGGGGCGTTTGCCCTCTTCCAATACAAGCCAAGGATGATGGGCCATAAAAAGACCGATTCGAGTCCTCCCAAGGCGAAGAGGTTTATCCATACGATTATGCTGGGCGGCTTAAAGGAAATCGCGAAGACAATGATCCCTATGATCGCCGTCGTAAAGAAACTCAAGCGCCTAAGCTTTCTCTCCCCTTCGAGATTTCCAATAGCCCCCGGATTGACGTAGTTGAGGTAAATGTCCTTCACTATGGCCGAAGAGGCCAATATCAATTGCGAATCGATGGTGGACATGATCGACGCCAACGGTCCAGCTAAGAATATGCCGGCCAAAAAGGGAGGCAATACCTTTATCGTAATGGTCGGAATGACGATATCTGCTCCCTTTATGTTGGGATCTATAGACCTCGAGAGAGCCCCGGATAAATGCATACCGAGCATCAGAAATCCTACGACAAATGTGCCTATCACTATGGCCTGATGCATGGAACGTGAATCCCTGTAACCCATACAACGTACCGCCGTATAGGGAAGACCAACCGTCGCAAAACCTACGAGGATCCAGAACGACAGGACGAAAGGCTTGGCCACGGCATTATTTGGCCCAAAAGGGGTGAGGAGCGCCGGGTCTACAGCTTTGATCTGCGCTACTATGGAAGACATGCCTCCTCCAAAATGAATTATGCCCCAGAGTATCGCGGCTGTGCCAAAGGTCATGACGACGCCTTGAACAGCATCCGTCAAGACCACAGCCCTAAACCCGCCCACCGTGGTGTATATGATCACCGTGACAGCGAAGACGATGAGACCCAACTCATAGGGAAACCC
>LGFQ01000109.1 GCA_001508935.1 Synergistales bacterium 54_24 | reverse complement strand
TATACTCCTCGAGATGTTCATTCAACCAATTGATAACTTTAGCCATTGCCAACTCCCCCCTTTACCCGCTTTCTTTTTTGGAAGGTCAAACCCTCTCATACATTAACTTATCGGCTTGTTTTGGCTGTCTTTCCTTTCAGTTACAATGGCTGCAATGGCAATTTGTGTCATTGACCTCAAAATAACGTCTTGCCGTTTCCAGGCACCTGCGTGCGTGTTCCGTATAACCGTAATCTCTGACCTTCTGTGCGTTTGGCAGCTCCAGCGATAGCACTACATTTTCTCCCATTTTTTTCACTATATCATAAATGGGAATCGCCCCTTCACCCACGTAATATCTTCCTTCCCTACCAGTAACCACAAGATCTTCTTTATTGGCCGGTATCTCACGTGGGCCATCGCAAATATGGACCATGCGGAATTTTTCTTTGGGTATGTCATCGAGCTCGGACAAGCTGACCTTCGAGCGATAAAAATGCAATGTATCTATTAGATATCCCGTGTTGTCCCGCTTCACGGTATTGATGACCTCTTTAGCTTCCTTTAAATTTTTAACCTCTGCCCATGTCACAAATTCTAAATTGACGAAAAGGCCATATTGCTTTGCAAGATCGCACAGCTTTGCAAACTGATCCAGGTAGTAGTCTTTGTCGTCCGTCCAGATGCTGCTTATCACATCCGTAGCTCCGAGTTCAGCCGCAACATCAAAGGCAGATTCGTAGGAAAGGACGTCTCGTCCTTTCTCTATCTTTGCAAGCTCTATGTCATGAATTTTAATGCCTGTTTCTTCGAGGGCCGTCTTTGTCAGCTGATATAGCCTATCCCTTTTTGACAGGTCGTAATTAGGCTCTCCGGGAAGACCCATGTAGATGTTTCTAATGCCCACGTAGTCGTAACCTATGAGCTTAGCATTGTATATCATCACGGGCGGAGTCCATTGCAAAACTGTGAGATGTGCTAGTGAAAATTTTCTCTTCATAAAGAAGTACCCCCCCTAACGTTTCCGGCCAACGACGCCGACCGGCATTGGCCGACGTCGTCGAGTTATCCGCTTAAAATCCGAAGTAATTCCTGAACGTGCGCTTCATCAACTCTACGTCGGAATCTACTCCGAACCACAGCTTAAAGGCAGCAGCTGCCTGATATACGAGCATCCCGTCTCCGCTTAAGGTCTTGCACCCTGCCTTTTTGGCGTCGGCTAGCAGCTTGGTCTCGGGTGGGTTGTAGACGACGTCGCAGACGAACTGCCCCGGGCGGAAGCTGTCCGGCAATACCAGTGACTGACCTTCCGCTTCGCCTTTCATGCCAACCTTCGTGGCGTTGATGACAATATCTGCCTCGGCGATGCCCTCAGGCGGCACCGGCTTGTTGTTCAGTGGCCTCCACTCGCATTTTCCGGGAAAGAACTTCTCTACCCTTTCCACCAGCGACATGGCCCTGGTTTGGCTGTTGTTGTAGACGATCACCTTTGAAACCCCTGCGTTTAGGAAGGCAAATACGACGGCCTTGGCAGCTCCTCCGGCACCTATCAAAAGAAGGGTTTTTCCTTCGGGGCTTACGTTGAACTCCTCTACGAAGGAATTGAGAAATCCCATGCCATCGGTGTTATAGCCGATCAATCCCTTTTCGGTAGTGACGACGGTGTTGACCGCGCCGCAATGCTCTGCGCTTTTGTCCAAGCCGTCCAGAAGCTCTATGACCTTTTCTTTGTAGGGCATGGTGACGTTTGCGCCTATTACGTTAAATATGTGCATGGTCTTCAATGCCTTGGACAAATCCTCGAAGCTCTGTATCTCAAGTGGGTAGTACAGATTGTTCATGTTCTTCGACTCAAACACCGTATTGTGAAGCAGGGGCGACAAAGTCTGCTTTAACGGGTTGCCGTAAAGCGCTATGAACCTGGTGTCTACATTTGGACAAAACATCTTTACCCCTCCCATTTAATTTAAAGTCCGATTACTACTTTTCCAGTTCAGGATCGTAAAATTCGCCAAAAAGCTCCTCGTCCGATGGGCGATCCTCGGGGATGGGTTTCGATACCCATGTGGTGTTCATGTAGTGCTTAAGATGGATATTTTCGGACACAATGTTTCCGCCCCAGGTGCCGCAGCCCATGCTGGAGGTCATCGGCATCCCGTTGGTAAACGACCCTGCGTTCGCCTTGGATTGAGGCTGGCGCACCATGATACGGCTTACGGGGGCCTTCGTCGCCAGCCGGTTGATATGGTCTTCGTCGAAGGAGTAAATTCCGCAGGAATGCCCCTTGCCGCCAACTTCATAGACTGCATGCATCATTTCTATGGCCTGGTCAAACCCCTTGTATTTGTAGAGGGCAAGGAGGGTAGTCAGCTTTTCGCCCGAGAAGGGATGCTCTTTGCCTATGCCGTCGCCCATGACCATGATGAACTTTCTGTCTTCCGGTATTGAGAATCCCGCTATGTTGGCCAATTTCTGCGGAGGTATGGCCACCGTGTTGGGGGTGCGGTGCCCCTCGGCGTCCCACATTACGGCCCGCAGCTTTGCCTTTTCTTCCTCGTTTGCCAGATAGCCGCCCTCCTTTATGAGCTGTGCCACCATGGCATCGAAGATGCTTTCCTCAATGATCAAATTGCCGTCGGCAGAACATCCAGAGCCAAAGTCAGAAGTCTTGCTCAGCATAGTGTTATGGGCGGCTTCCTCGATATTGGCCGTCTCATCTATTATCATCGTGGCATTTCCGGCTCCCACGCCATAGGCAGGCTTGCCTGAGCTATACGCAGCGCGCACGACGCCCTGGGCTCCCGTTGCCATGACCAAATCGACCTTGGACATTAGGTAGTTTGCCATGGGTATGGTGGGATTGGGCAGGCATTGCAGGATATCTGCCGGAGCGCCTTCCCTTTCGAGGGCCTCGCGCATCAATCTCACCGTCTCCATCGACGTATTCTTCGTGCGCGGATGAGGCGAGAATATTATGACGTCTCTTGCCTTAATTCCGTATATAGCCCCGCCTGCGGGCGTAAGATCAGGATTTGTTGAAGGGATAAGAAATCCGATGATCCCTGCGGGTTTGCCGTATTTGACGATTCCCTTTTCCGGAATTTCCTCGATGATACCAACGCTTTTTTGCCTTAAGGCGTCTCTAAGGACACCCCTGATCTTAAATCTCTTGTTCATGCGCGTAACGGGGTCGCCCAGTCCGCTTTCTTCTATCCCCATGTCGACCAAACGCTTGAAGGTCTTTTTGTTAGCCACAGACCATGCCACGGCCTGACATAACCTGTCGACCCTGGCCTGATCGTAGGTCTCGATCACCTCAAACGCCTTCTTTGCGCGTTCAATGGCCTCGTCGACAATACGCATCTGTTCTTCCGTAAGTTCCTTTGCCATGATAACATTATGCCTCCTGTTAATATAATTTATTAAAATTTTTGGGCTACAGGCCGCACGGGACAGCCTTGCCCGTCAATATCCTCGCCATATGACTGTTAAGCGCGTCGGGGGCAAACTTCGCCAGCTCAAGAGCTGCCTTCACAAGTTTTTTGATGTCGATGCCCGTAGGAACACTTAAGTTTTCAAGCATGTTCACGAGATCTTCGGTAGCAACATTTCCTGCCGCTCCAGGAGCAAAGGGACACCCTCCAAAGCCCCCGAAGGAAGACTCAAGCGAGTTTATTGGGAAGCTCAAGGCCGCAAAGGCGTTGGCCAGCGCCATGCCTCGGGTGTCGTGAAGGTGCAGTCCGAGCTCGAGCCCTGAGGGCAGCGTCGCAAAGATCTCCTCGAAGAAATTCTCAACCTGAAGCGGATTTGCCACCCCGATCGTATCGGAGAAGATGAAACGCCTTATCCCGAGGTCCATGCCGCGCCTTACCATATTGATAACCTTCGAGACGGGCTGAGGGCCTTCAAAGGGACAGCCAAAAGTGGTAGGAAGGGATAAGATGACATGGGGAGCATCTTTAACAGCCGAAAATTCCCGGACGATCTTTTCAAGCTCAGCGAATGACTCATCTATCGTGTGTCGCACGTTTTCTTTGTTATGGCTTTCGCTGACTGAGATGACGAAGTTTATGGCGTCCATCTTCATCTCCAACGCTACCTTTGCGCCAAAGAGGTTGGGCACGAGAGCCGTCAAAAAGAGGTCCTTGTGTTGGCGTGCCTTAATCGCCTGTACGACCTCTTTGGCGTCCGCCATCTGAGGGATCGCCTTAGGGCTTACGAAAGAGGTAATCTCCATCTCCTTTATCCCTGCATCGATGACGATCTCTATTATCTCTATCTTCTTTTCCGTCGGGATGAAGGCCTTTACATTTTGAAAACCGTCGCGCGGCCCCACCTCGACTACCCTTACGTCTTTGTTAATCTGTCTCATGATCGGTCAATCC
>LGFQ01000108.1 GCA_001508935.1 Synergistales bacterium 54_24 | reverse complement strand
TTTCAGGCGGAGTCCATAGTGTTGGCTGGCACGATAGGGCAAAATCGCAGGGAGCGATGCAGCATCGTCTTCTACACCGGCTTGGCGATGGCGGTCATCGGAGGTTTGGGCTTGCTCGAGCCTGCGATAGCATTTGTGGGGCCGGCGGTGGAAAACGGCATGATGGCGGGTGTGGGCGTGATCCTGGCGAGCGTGGCCATCAAGATGGTGCGCTCCCGCGCCGTCGCGGGCTGGTCGTCGCTGGTCGTGGCCTTGCTTATCTACGCCTATACAAAAGACCTCGTCTACACGATCGTAGGGAGCGTGATCGTAGGCACGATCCCCGCCCTCTTCGGCGGGCATGCCATGGAGGTGCACAAAGAATACGAGCGGATAAAGAGGGTGCCGCTCGTCGTTTCATCCAGGGTGATACGCGGTACCCTTGCCATGATATGCATGCAGATAGGCGGCAATATAGCGTATTCGGGGATCACGGGGAAGATCGCGAACACTTCCGTCAATGTGGATCATGTGACGCTGTATTCGGGGTTGGCCGATGCAGCCTCGGCGTTCTTCGGAGGCGGCCCTGTGGAGGCGATTATAAGCGGCACCGGAGCGGCTCCTCATCCGATGACCGCCGCCGTTTTGATGATGGTCATTATGGCCGTCATCCTGGCCTCCGGGTTGTTGCCGGTTTTGGGCAAGAAGGTGCCGAGTGAATCCATCGCCGGCTTTTTATTTGTCTTAGGGGCGCTGGTGGCCTTCCCGGCGAATATCCAGGCCGCCGTAGGCGCTAACCCCGTTGTAGGTAGCGTGGCGGCGGTGGTGACGGCAGCCACGGACCCGTTCATAGGCCTCGTGGCAGGGCTCGCCGTAAAGCTGCTTCTCTCTTTTGCAGGGTTTTAGCGGCATCAGAAGACCAGCTCCATGAGCGGATCCGGGAGGTCCACGCCTAAGAGCCCTCGAAAAGCCCCATACGAGGCCAGAGAGAGGGCGACGGAGAAGACGGCGACTATCCACAGGGGCAACTTTCCGCTCTCTTTGGATAGAATAAGGGCACAGCAAAAGGTGTATAGCGCTGTCACTATGGTGTAGCTCTTGGGGAGGAAGGCAATGTATAAGGCCGTTATGGCTGCCATGGCGAAGGCTCGGAGCGTAAAGCCTTTAAAGCCTTCGCCTGCGGACTTCCAATCCCGCGCAACCAAGACGACGCCGATCGAGAGCAAAAGCAACCCCAAAGCGGCCGGCACTGCAGAAGAGCCGGGATCTCCCACTATTGGCCTTCGTGGGATCCTGAGCGATGCGGCAAAATAGGCGGCGCCGAAAGACACGAGCGCCGCATCTATGGCCAAGGCGAAGAGCCTTTTCACTGTTTTACGAGGCCCATCTCTTGCATGATCTCCTTCAGATTTTCATAAAGCTTATTGTAATAATCCATCATTTCCTTACAAACGTAAAAGGTGTTCACATAGCCGTTATCTCTCATGTAATTTTTCCATTCTATGTCATCTACCGCCTGAATGACCAACCCTTCAAAGGCCGTCACGATCTCCTTGGGTGTCTTGGGCGGGAAGGCGAGCCCCCTGACTGAGCCGGCCGGTATACCGTGGTAGCCCAGCTCGCCCAGCGATGGCGCATCCGGAAAAAGTGGGCACCTGTCCTCTCCCACGGCGGCGAGCACCCGCACCTCCCCTTCCGGTCCAGCGTGAGGGGCCACTTCTGAGCCTGAGAATATGCCGGCATCTACATGCCCCCCTAACAGGGCGGCCCGTTCGTTGGCTCCGCCGTCGAAGGGAACCACCACGAACTCCACGCTCAGTTTCTTGTTGATCGCCTGGGCCACTATATCGGTCAAGGCGCCTGCTCCGGCGTTGCCCATGGTTATAGTGCGAGGGTGGGCCTTGATGTCTTCGATAAGATCTTGGATCGTCTTCCACCTGCTATCCCCTCTCACGGCTATGACGTATGGCTCCGTGTTCAGGATCGCCACATGGGTGAGGGAATCCCACGGAAACTGCGCGAAGCCTTGCAGGCAGGCGGTAAGGAGATGGGTTCCAGCTACGCCCACCGCATAGCCGTTCGGCTTTGAGTTGTAGAGCTTCGTCAGGCCCACGGCACTTCCGCCCCCGGGTACGTTGTCTATCGCTATGGGCGCCGGGTAATGCTTTTGGAGCACCTGGGCGAATTTGCGCGCCAGCACGTCGGTGCCGCCGCCGGCCGAAAAGGGAACGATGATCTTGAGCGGTTCGCTTGGGTATTCGTCGCCTTGCGCAAAGATCGTCGCCGGCAGGGCGACAGCAGCAAGCGTCGCCAGCAGTAATGACGCCAAGAGCGCCTTCATTGCCTTCATCTTTACCCCTCCTTCGATGCCTCTTTAACGCTTCTTATTATACTACGCGCATTTAGCCCTCTAAGGTTGCTTTATCTGTCGATTGCGGCATCGGGTTGTCATTAAATTTTTAGGCAGAGTCCATAACAGTCATATAGAAATTCTGTTACAATCACATCAAAGCCGTTGCTTGCGGGCATAGGTGCCCAGTGGTAGGATTGCTGCAGCTTCGTTGCAAAGGAGTCATTGCGTCAATTACGGGAGGTGTATATTTTGAGAAGTGATAGGGCAAAAGCGGGAATAGAGAGGGCTCCGCACAGGTCGTTGATGCTGGCTGCTGGATACTCCCGATGGGAGTTTGAGCGCCCGTGGGTGGGAGTGGTAAACGCTTATAACGCTATCATACCTGGACACATTCACCTGCGGCGCATAGCTGATGCCGCCAAGGCGGGGATATATGCTGCCGGCGGGCTGCCTCTGGAATTTCCCGTCATAGGCGTGTGCGACGGCATAGCCATGAACCACTTGGGTATGAAGTTCTCACTGCCGAGCAGGGAGCTCATCATGGATTCCATCGAGGTGATGGTCGAGGCCCATGCCTTGGATGCCTTGGTCCTGGTGACGAACTGCGACAAGATCGTCCCCGGCATGGCCATGGCGGCTGCGAACCTGAACATCCCTTCTATTGTGATCAGCGGTGGGCCGATGCTCGCAGGCGTATACAAAGGGAAGGAGATAGACTTTTCCTCCCTATACGAGGCTGTAGGAAGCTGCGCCTCGGGCAAGATTTCGCGCGATGAGCTCGATCGCATAGAGGAAACCGCCTGCCCGACCTGCGGTTCCTGCGCCGGCATGTTCACGGCGAACACCATGAACTGCATGATGGAGGCCCT
This sequence comes from Synergistales bacterium 54_24, assembly GCA_001508935.1. GTDB lineage: Bacteria > Synergistota > Synergistia > Synergistales > Thermosynergistaceae > Thermosynergistes. Next base: position 1,229 of record LGFQ01000108.1, on the reverse strand, counting down.
TGGCCTTGCCCTCCCAGGCAACGGCACGATCCCTGCGGTGCTTTCGGCGAGGGAGAGGCTCGCCAAGGACGCCGGAAGGGCCATAATGATGTTGGTAGAAAAAGGCATAAAACCTCGAGACATCCTCACCCTCAAAGCTTTTGAAAATGCCATCGCCGTGGACATGGCCCTGGGCGGCTCCACCAACACGACGCTCCATCTGCCCGCTATCGCTTACATGGCTGGGATCGACCTACCTCTGGATCGCCTCGACGAGATAAGCCGCAAGTGCCCGCACCTCTGCAACATGAGCCCTGGCGGCCCTCACCACATTCAGGATCTCTACGCCGCTGGCGGAGTGGAGGCCGTAATGGCCCGCCTGAATGAGGCCGGGCTCATAAACGGGGATTGCATCACCGTCACAGGACGCAGCGTGGCCGAAAATCTAAAAGGCGCCAAGGTCTTAAACGAAGATGTGATACGCCCTCTGAGCGACCCATATCACAAGGAAGGCGGCATAGCTGTCTTGAAGGGAAGCCTCGCCCCCGACGGAGCCGTGGTCAAGCAGTCGGCCGTAGCCCCGGAAATGTTGCGCCACCAAGGGCCGGCTCGTGTCTTCGACTGCGAGGAGGACGCCTCCGCTGCTATAATGAGCGGCCGTATAAAGCCTAAGGATGTGGTGGTTATACGCTACGAGGGACCGAAGGGGAGCCCAGGCATGAGGGAGATGCTCGGCCCCACGGCATCCCTTGCTGGCATGGGGTTGGACAAAGAGGTGGCCTTGATAACCGACGGGCGCTTCAGCGGTGCCTCCAGGGGCGCTTCGATCGGTCACGTTTCCCCTGAGGCGGCCAGCGGAGGCCCTATAGCGCTCATCCGCGACGGCGACATGATATCCATAGACATACCGGCCAGGAAATTGGATCTCTTGGTGAGCGAGGAGGAGCTCAAGGCGCGGCGTGCCTCCTGGAAGCCGTACATGCAGGAGGTAAAGAGCCCATTTTTGAGGCGTTACCGCCGCTTTGTGGCCTCCGGCGTAAAGGGAGCCGTTTTGCTGGACGAATAAGCCTTTAGGCTTTGGATCAAAAAGACGGGCGGCACAGGCGATCATGTGGGCCTTTGTGCCGCCCGTCTTTTTTTAGCCGAGATTAAATTATCAGCTGGCGCCGGCAAAACGACCATTATCCGAGCCATCGCCGGCATTCTCCGGCTCGATCATGGGGAGATTCGTTTCCTGGATGAACCGATAG
>LGFQ01000021.1 GCA_001508935.1 Synergistales bacterium 54_24 | reverse complement strand
CATCAGAGCAAATGGGAGGGGATATCGTGGCAGATCTAAGGCTTGAAATTACAGAAGAAGCGAAAGGCAAACTTCGCAGAATGGGAACGAGCGAGGTCACCGTAGCTTTGGGAAAGGTAGGATTTGGCTGAAGCGCGTTCCTTTCTGCCCTCGTGAAGGGCGGTTCTCCGAGCGATAGGGAAAAGTTCCTCTCTCTCGCGGAGGACGGTTTTACCGTATGGGTGCCAAAGGACATGCGGTTTCGCGATAACGTGGTCCGCTTGGACGTGAAGAGGGAGTTCCTGCGCAGCATGCTCGCGGTCGATACGGCCGTTTTGGACTTCGGAAGTTGCTGATTCGGAGGTTAGAGTTAAGGGCTTGGAGAAAAAAGAAGCTCTCGATCTAAAGTGCGAAGACTGGGAGGCTCTGTTCGAGGGATGGGGGGAGCCGAGATATAGGGCCTCCCAGGTTTGCGACTGGATTTACAAAAAGCGGGTTCTTAGCTTCGACAGCATGACCAATCTGTCTTTGCCCCTGCGCTCGCGCTTAAAAGAAGCGCTCGATCTTTCTCTGCCGGTTTTGATTGAGCGAAGGCAGTCCAGCCGTGGCGATGCCATAAAGTATCTGTGGAAGTTACGCGACGGGGAAAGCGTAGAGTCTGTGGTAATGCGCTACGAAGGGCGCGACACGGCGTGCCTCTCGACACAGGTGGGTTGCCCTTTGGGGTGCTCTTTCTGTGCCACCGGCAAGAGCGGCTTCGTGCGAAACCTCACCTCCGGCGAAATTGTCGGGCAATTCCTGGCCATGGAGGCTGATATCGGCGACTCCATAGAAAACGCAGTGTATATGGGCATGGGGGAACCGTTCCTGAATCTGGATGCGGTTTTAGATAGCGTCCGCAACCTGAATCATCCCAAGATGCGCGCTCTCGGCATCCGCCACATCGCCATCTCGACCGTAGGCATCGTGTCCGGTATAAAGGCCCTGGCGCATTCCGGCTTGAAGGTGCGCCTCGCCGTTTCGCTTCATGCCCCAAACGATGACCTGCGAACGCATCTTATGCCGGTCAACGTCTCAAATCCTCTGGGCTCGTTGTATAAGGCCCTTAAGAGTTTTCAGGAGATCACCGGAGAGCGCATCTCCATAGAATACATGCTCATAAGCGACATCAATGACGGGTTGAGCCTGGCCGACGAGCTTGCCAACTATCTCAAAGGCCTCCATGTTTATGTCAACCTGATACCTTATAACCCCACCGATGGGCTTTTCAAGAGACCCCCTCGCGGGAGGGTGGAGGCGTTCAAGAAGAGGCTCGAAGGATTGGGTTACGAAGTGGCCCTGCGCAAAGGGTTGGGCGCTGATATAGAGGCAGCTTGCGGCCAGTTGCGACGCCGCGCCTTGATATAATTCCTTTGTCCTCGATAGGGGTTGACTCGACGAGGGAAGTGGGAGTTAATGGCAAAACTTAAGACAGCCACCTTATGGTTGGTGGTGTTGGGCGGCGTGTTGCTTACAGGAGCCATCGGGCTTAGAGTTACTACCGATTTATCTTGGTATGATGCGCTATTTTACACAGTGATCACACTCACCACGGTAGGGTACGAAGCTCCGCCCGATCTGACGCCTGAGGCAAAACTCTTTTTGATAGTGTTCGTGGTGAGCGGATTTGGCATTGCAGGGATAGCGCTGACGCAACTGGCTCAGCATTTTTTCGTCGAGAGGATTTCTGAGGCCCTTGCCATGAGGAGGGATCGCAGGATGCACGACGCGCATGATCATTGGATCATATGCGGCCTTGGTAAAGTTGGCAGTCAGGTGGCCGAGCAAATGTTGTATAAACATATAGATTTCATCGCAATCGATAGCGACGAAAAGAAGGTCTCTGAAGCCAAAGACAAAGGATGTATTGCCATCGTGGGAGACGCTACACAGGAATATACGTTGTCGGAGGCCGGCATAGATAGGGCTAAGGGGATGGTCGTAGCTCTCTCCTCGGATGCTCAAAGTGTTTACGCGGTTTTGACGGCACGAGCGCTGAACAAGAAACTGCGAATTGTCGCTCGGGCCAACGAAAGACAGGGTATAAGCCTATTGTATCGGGCCGGCGCCGATAAGGTGATCAATCCAGCTCGAACTGGTGCCATCGCGATGTATCGCGCTGCGACATCGCCGGCAGTTGCAGATTTTTTAGAGCTGATAGAGCTGTCCAAAGACTTGGATTTGGGTTTTGATTCTCTCAAACTGGCAGACGATAGTCCCTTGGTGGGTTTGACCTTGGCTGAATCTCCGTTGAGGCGCGAATATAATTTAATGGTAATTGCCGTTCGGCGCCCGTCTGGGACCGTGGAATATAATCCATCCGGGGATTTCCGATTGGAACCTGGAGATGAGATAATAGTATTGGGTCCCCCGAAAAATATCGATGCTTTGAGAAAAGCAGATTCTCAAGTCGGTTAGAGAGGATAAAAAGCACCTAAAACGCTTGTGCCCTTCACAAACTTCGGGGTGGAACAGTCCATCTCGTGTACCAGCTGACAAGACAGCGCTCGTCAGTGAAGAGCCGGGGAACGGGATCCATCCGCGGGGCGGTTGTCGAAGTGAAATAAAATGTACATCGGTTAGATTGACAAATAGTTCGTTATCCATATGAAGAGAGGTTTTTATCCATGAAAGATAAAACCCTCGTAGAAGAAAAGATGCAAAAACTTATAGAGATGACTGCACGATTTTGCGATGAGCATCTGGACGAAGAGTACAAGCAATTGTGCGAGAAACTCATACGAAAGATGTCCCGAAAGCGAAACGTCCCCTTTCTTTCGGGTAGGATTGAAATTTGGGCAGCTGCGTTAGTCTATGCTATAGGGAGCATCAACTTCCTTTTTGACAGAAATTTCGAGCCATACGTGAGCGGGGACGATATATGCAACTATTTCAGCACATCCAAAAGTACCACTTCACAGAAGGCTAAGCTAATACGTGATATGTTCAAGTTGGAACATTGGGACAGGGAATTATCGACATCTCAAATGATACAAAATGACCCCTTTCGAGATCTTGTGATGGTAAACGGGTTTATCGTGAGCATAAAATCCCTGCCACCGGAACTCCAAGAACTCATACGTTAAGAATAAAGCCATAAAAAACAAAAATGAATATAAAATAATGGGAATTTTTTGTTTGTCCATAACAGATCAGAGGACAAGCAAGGAATTGTATTATTCAATAAAAAATAAGGGCGCTTTCAGGAGATTCGGCATCGAGGATTATTGGTATCAATATCGAGATGAGGCAATAAAACAAATTGCGATAGATTGGTGTAATAAGAATGGAATAGCTTTCGCAATCAGCAGCAATAATTAAATATAAGCTTTGGATAATAGAAGGGGTTAGCAACTTGGTGCGGGTTGTTGTAATGTGCGCGGCATACGTGTTAGAATAAATGCACCCTTGCTCGGAGCGGGCTTTGCCCTCCCTTGGCAACGGGATTTCGTGGTTATGAGGTGAGATGGGTGGACAAAGAAACAAAAGGGCACATCATTGACGAGTTCCGTATCCATGCTGCGGATACAGGGTCTCCCGAGGTGCAGGTGGCGATCTTGACGTATCGCATAAATCAACTAACCGAACACTTGAAAGTTCACGGCAAAGATCACCACTCTCGAAGGGGACTTCTCAAAATGGTGGGCAAGCGGCGCAAGTTGCTGAGCTATCTGAGAGAGAAGGACTTCGGTCGATACAGAGATCTCATTCAGCGCCTCGGTTTGAGGCATTGAGGATCTTCCATACAGGGCAGTTTCTGCGCGATGGAGGCGAGGGCGGTGCTCTTGCCTCTGTTTTTCCTGTTAGGATTGTGCGGTTGGTTAAAATGTCGTGCCCGGTGTGGCGCGATGGTATAGGGGTGTGAAAGAGAGGCGTCGAAGCTCCGAAGAGGGGCCTACGACGTGTTTTTACGGACCATAAGAAGGCGAAAGAGGAGGAAGAGATAGAAGAATGACAGATGTTTTTCGGATTGCCGTGGGTGATCGCGATATTATCTTTGAGTATGGCCACTTAGCCAAACAGGCCAATGCAGCCGTCAAGGTTTCATGCGGCGATACAGTGCTTTTGGTTACGACCTGTATGTCAGAGGAACCGCGGGAGGGGTTAGACTTTTTCCCCTTATTGGTTGATTACGAAGAGCGTTTTTATGCGGCCGGCAAAATACCTGGCGGTTTTATCAAGAGGGAGGGGCGCCCGTCTGAGGGTGCAATACTCAACGCCCGCCTCATCGACCGCTCGATCCGCTCGCTTTTCCCTGAGGATTTGCGCAACGATGTCCATGTGGTGGCCATGGTGCTCTCCGTGGACCAGCAGAATGCCCCCAGCATACCCGCAATAAACGGCGCATCTGCCGCTTTGACCATTTCCGATGTTCCGTGGAACGGGCCGGTAGGGGCTGTGCGCATCGGTCGCATCGATGGGCATTTTGTCGTGAACCCCACGGAGGAAGAGATGGCCAACAGCGAGTTGGATCTAGTCGTGGCTGGCCATGCCGACGGCATCACGATGGTGGAGGCCGGCGCTAAAGAAATCCCGGAAGATATGATGATAGAGGCCTTGGATCTGGCGCAGGCGGAAATAAGAAAGATAACGACTGAACTGGTGAGGATTCGCGAACGCCTCGGCAAACCAAAAGCCGAAATTCCTTCGCTTCCGTCGGTACCCGAAATCGACGAGTGGATAGCCGAAGAATGTCTTGAAGACATACGTAAGGCCGTTCGGATCAACGAGAAGAAGGAGCGCAACACGGCCATAAGCGACGTCATCAAACGAGCCTTAGAGCGCTTCCTGGAATCCTATCCCGATTCTGCGGCATATGTGGCCTCGGCAGTGGAAGGCCACGTGAAAAGGGAACTGCGGGCCATGATCGTTGAGGAAAAGAGGCGTCCGGATGGACGAGCCATGAGTGAACTTCGTCCGATAAGCTGCGAGGTTGGGGTTTTGCCGCGCACTCACGGTTCTGCGCTCTTCACGCGCGGCCAAACGCAAGCTCTCGTGGTTACGACCCTCGGCATGGTAGGCGAGGACGAGCAGATACTCGACAGCTTGAAGCTGGACGAACCGCCCAAGCATTTCATGCTTCACTACAACTTCCCCCCCTTCTCGGTCGGAGAGGTCCGCCCCATGAGAGGCCCTGGGCGCAGAGAGATAGGCCATGGCGCGCTTGCGGAGAGAGCCATAGCGCCTCTCGTCCCAGAAGAGGGCGACTTCCCATATATAGTGCGCGTGGTATCGGATATCCTGGAATCCAACGGTTCAAGCTCCATGGCCAGCGTCTGTGGAGCCAGCATGAGTCTGATGGATGCCGGAGTCCCGCTCAAAAAGGCATGTGCCGGTGTCGCTATGGGCCTGATAAAAGAGGGGGACAGGGTAGAGATCCTCACGGACATTCAAGGGTTGGAGGATCACTATGGTGACATGGATTTCAAGGTGGCGGGGACCCGCGACGGCATAACCGCCCTGCAGATGGACAACAAAGCTGGCGGCATAGATAGAGGGATACTCGAGCGAGCTCTCTCTCAGGCCAAAGAGGCGCGACTGGCGATACTCGATATCATGGAGAGCGCCATTCCGTCTCCGCGCGAGTCGCTTTCCTCCAACGCTCCGCGCATCTTCACCATGACCGTGCCCCAGGAAAAGATCAGGGAGATCATCGGTCCGGGCGGCAAGACGATACGCGATATCGTCCAGAGGACAGGAGTAAAGATCAACGTGGAGGACGACGGTCGCGTTTACGTGGCCGCCTCTTCGGAAGACGCCGCTCACGCTGCGATCAAAGAGATTTCCGGCATAACGAAGGATGTGCGCGCCGGCGAGGTGTATGTGGGCACTGTGACGCGCATAATGAACTTCGGCGCCTTTGTGGAAGTCTTGCCGGGCAAAGAAGGTCTCCTCCACGTCAGCGAGATCAGCGATCGTCGAGTGCCCAAGGTTGAGGACTTTTTAAAGATCGGCGACAAAGTGCTGGTCATGGTAAAAGAGATAGACGATCTGGGCAGGATCAATCTCACGCGCAAGCGCCTTTTGGAGAAGGTCGATGAACTCGAGTTGGACGAGGAGTGCGAGGCCATGTTGGCCGTAGAGAAGGAGCGGGAAGAGAGCTTTGCCGCATCGCATCCAGCGCCTCGACCTTCTCACGGCCGCGGCGAGGAGGGAGACCGCCGGTCCCATGGATACAGGAGAAGGGACAATAATCGTTAAAATAGCACGGAAGCGTGAAGCGCTGTCGTGCAAGCTTCCCTCTTACGCGACGCTCGGCGCTTCCGGCGTGGACCTGCCGGCGGCGGAAGAAGTGACGATAAATCCCGGAGAGTGGGTCTCCGTGGGGACCGGCTTATACATTGAGCTTCCGCCGGGTTATGAGGGGCAAGTCCGCCCGCGCAGCGGGCTCGCTTTGAGGTGGGGGGTTACAGTTTTGAACGCCCCCGGCACCGTGGATTCCGACTACAGGGGCGAGGTGAGGGTAATCCTCATAAATCACGGCAAGGACCCTTTTCATATCGAAGTCGGCGACAGGATCGCCCAGTTGGTCATTGCCCCCGTGACGCGGGCAGAGTTGCAGGTCGCAGACGAGCTTTCATCCACGGAGAGGGGAAAGGGCGGCTTCGGAAGCACGGGGTTGTAGTCGGCGATAGTGGGCGGCGGGGCGGTGCATGCTGCCCGCCGCAAATTGCTACGATGAAGCGAAAGGAGGAACGAGAAGGATGAAGAGGTTTTCAGTGGCATTTTTAGCGGTTTTCGTTTTTTTTGCGATGTCGAGCGCAGCAGGCGCTGCGGAAGCGGTGAAGATCGGCCTTCAGGCTCCGGTCACGGGTCAGTGGGCTTATGAAGGGCAAATGGCGAAGCAATCCGTCGAGGTAGCCCTTCAGATGATCGCTGAGGAGGGCGGCATCCTGGGCGGCAAAGAGATTGAGCTTGTCGTAGCTGATGATGCGTCAAACCCCAAGGATAGCGCGCTGGCGGCTCAAAGACTCGTGTCTCAGAAGGTGGCGGCAGTCATAGGCACCTACGGCTCATCGGTCAACGAGCCAGCCGCCGACATCTACGAGCAGAACAAGATGGTGGACATCGCCTACGGAAGCACGGCGGTCAAACTCACCATGGCCAAAGAGCGCAAGTATTTCTTCCGCACCTGCGGCCGCGACGATGCCCAGGGGCAGTTCTTCGCCCAGTACGCCGTTGAGGTCATGGGGGCCAAGCGGATAGCGATCATGCACGACAATACCACCTTCGCGAAGGGCGTAGCCGAGGAGGCAAAAAACGCCTTAAAGGCTTACGTCGATGCAGGGAAGGCGGAGCTCGTATACTACGACGCTATAGCGCCGGGCGAGAAAGATTTCTCACCCTCGATCACGAAGCTCAGGGAAGCGAAGCCCGATGTGTGGTATTTCACCGGGTATTATCCTGAGGCGGGGCTTTTGGTGCGTCAGGGGCGCGATGCCGGCGTAACCTGTCCCTTCGTCGGTGGGAATGCGGCTATCAACAGCGACTTCGTGAAGATTGCCGGCCTTGAATATGCCAAGGGCTCCTTGCTCACTCAAGAGCCGATGCCCAGCGACTTGGATACGCCGAAGTCCAAGCGTTTCCTAGAGCTTTATCGTTCTAACTATAGAGATATCCCTTCGAGCCCCTGGCCGGTATATGCCGCTGATGCGGCCTTTGCGCTTGCATGGGCCATCGACAAAGCGGGTTCCACCGATTCCGATGCGATCGCCTCTGTCTTGCGCAATCAAATGGAGGGGTGCACCGGTGTGACGGGAGCGATAGCCTTCACCGAGCGGGGTGACAGGAAGGGAGTCCCCTATAAGATGTACGTCGTCGACGGCGAAGGCAATATAGTGCTTTATAAGCCTTAGGGAAAATAAGGATAAGCGAAGGACAAATCCCCGTGGGCGTATTTTTAGAGCAGCTCGTTAACGGGCTTACCATAGGTTCGTTTTATGCCCTTGTAGCTTTAGGGTATTCGATGGTCTACGGCGTGATGAAGCTCATAAATTTCGCCCATGGGGATCTCTTTGCCTTGGGAAGCTACGTTGGGTATGCGGTTCTTGTCTACGGTTCGTGTATCATAACGCGTACCTTCGGCGTTTGGGCCGGCATGGCCATCGCCATGGCGTGCGCGTTTCTTTTGGTGGGAGCCGCCGGCTTGGCCATGGAGAGGATTGCATACAGGCCTGTTACAGCAGCCGGGCGGCTTCCTCTTGTGGTTTCTGCGCTCGGCGTTTCCATATTCCTCGAGAACGCCATCATGGCCATATGGGGGCCTCGTTATCAAGCTTACCCTGCGACCGTCGTGCCTTCCGTGTCATGGAATATAATGGGATTGCGCGTCACGGCCATGCAATCTTTCATTTTGCTATTTTCTCTTTTTCTTATGGCGATGTTATATTACATCGTGCAGAAGACCAGATTCGGGGCTGCGATCCGCGCGACGGCCCTGGATCGAGAGATGGCCACGATGCTCGGAGTAGATGTCGACGTGGTGATTCGGTTCATATTTTTCTTGGGACCAGCGTTGGGAGGCATAGCGGGGATTATGAACGGCATGTACTATCGCCAGATCTCTTTTGCCATGGGATGGAATTACGGGCTCAAAGCCTTTACCGCCACCATCTTGGGCGGCATAGGGAATATCCCTGCCGCCATGGTTGGCGGCCTGCTCTTGGGCATCCTGGAGATGCTGGGGGCCGCTTACATCTCAAGCGCGTGGAAAGACGTCTTTACCTTTCTCGTCCTGATCCTGGTTCTCATCGTCCGTCCGACCGGACTGGTGGGCGAGCGGATTGCCGAAAAGGTGTAGTTGTCGATGAAGAAAGCCCTCCTTGTGGCTGCTGTGGTATTTTTTCTGCTCTATCCTTTTTTGGTGAGCGCCTATTTGATAGATGTGGCCTTTTTCTTCGGCATTTATGCGCTGCTGGGCTTGAGTCTCAACTTAGTCTTGGGCGAAGTGGGGCTGTTTGACCTGGGACATGCCGCGTTTTACGCCGTTGGCGCTTATGCAACGGCGATTTTGAACGTTCGCTTCGGCATTCCCGTGATATATCTCATCCCGGTGAGCGCGTTAGCTTCCGCAATTTTTGCATATCTTGTGGTCTCGCCTATCATCCACCTGCGTGGCGATTATCTTTGTGTCGTGACGATCGGCATAGGGGAGATCGTCAGATTGGCCTTGATCAATAACCCCTTTGAAATAACGGGCGGCCCAAACGGTATAACGGGCGTGAGCATGCCGGCTTTGGGTCCTTTCGTTATCAGTTCGCCAAGGGGTTACTATTTCTACGTCTGGATCGTCATAGCCATCTCCATCGCGGCGCTCGTTCGCCTTCAGAGTTCGCGCTTGGGCAGGGCCTGGAACTGCGTAAGGGAGGACGAGATCGCTGCCGAGAGCTCCGGAATAGACGTGCGCCACTATAAGCTTTTAGCCTTTGTCCTCGGCGCTGCCCTCGCCGGTGTAGCCGGAAATATCTACGCCAGCAAGATCATGGTGGTCTCCCCCGAAAGCTTTACGTTTATGGAGTCGTCTTTGTTGTTTTGTATAGTCCTGTTAGGCGGGTTGGGCTCCATCCCCGGCACGATAGCAGGTGCAGGCATCGTGAGCGTATTTCCGGAGATATTCAGGGCGGTGGCCAATTTTAGGATGCTCTTCTTCGGTGCCGCCTTGGTGGCCATGATGATCCTTCGTCCTGGCGGTATATGGCCCAGGAAGAGGGAGGGCGCGGAGTTTGGCCCTTCTTTTTTGGGTATAGGCGCAGCGGCCGTGGACGCAGGGCGAAGTGGGCCCTCGCTGGAGCTTAAACCGCGTTGGAATGAGCACAGCCCGGCGGAGGGCGACGAGGTTCTTCGGGTAGAAAATCTTACGATGCGCTTCGGCGGCCTGGTGGCAGTTCGCGATTTTCATATGACCGTAAAGAGAAAAGAGACGACCAGCCTCATAGGCCCGAATGGGGCGGGCAAAACAACCGTGTTCAACACGGTGACAGGCGTTCACAAACCCACGAAAGGCAGGATCCTCTTCTTGGGGGAAGACATCACCGGCCTCAAGCCGCATTCCATAACGAACCTCGGCATAGCTCGAACGTTCCAAAATATTCGTCTATTCCCAAATCTTACGTGCATGGAAAACGCCATGGCCGGTTCTCACTGCTGCGGAAAGAGCGGTGTATGGTCTTCCCTCTGGCGCACCTCTGAAGAGCGTCAGGAGGAAGCAGAGCTGCTGAAAAAAGCTGCCTATCGCCTGAACCAGGTGGGACTTTGGCCTCATCGCGGTGATCTGGCCAAAAGCCTTCCTTACGGCAAGCAGAAATGGCTCGAGATAGCGCGAGCGTTGGCATCCGATCCGCTGCTTTTGATACTCGATGAGCCGTCATCCGGACTCAACGATAAAGAAACTGAGGAACTGATGGATTTTCTAAAGAAACTGACAAAAGATGAGGGGCTGACCCTTTTATTGATAGAGCACGATATGAACGTGGTGATGGGCATTTCTGACAAGGTAGTGGTGATGGATATGGGAGTGAAGATCGCCGAAGGATTGCCGCGGGAGATATACAATAATCCCCGGGTGATAGAAGCTTATTTAGGCAAGGATGAATAATGCCGCCGATTTTAGTTGCTGAGGATGTGCGAGTTAGCTATGGAGCTGTAGAAGCTTTAAAGGGCGTATCTCTCTCGTTGGAAGAGGGAGATATAGTGGCTGTCTTGGGGGCAAACGGGGCCGGCAAGACGACCCTCCTAAAAGCCATCTCTCGCATTTTGCCATTGACAAGCGGCGTTATCAAGTTCAGGGGCGAAGATATGAGAAAATACCCTCCGTTTCGACTTCCATCCTTGGGCTTGGCCCATGTGCCGGAAGGCAGGAGGATCTTCTCCACGCTTACGGTGGAGGAAAATTTGCAGTTGGGGAACTACGGCGTCAGGGATAAGATGACCCCCCAAGATGCCGAGCGGGAGATGCGCCGGGTATATGAACTTTTTCCGATACTCGAAGAGAGGAAAAGGCAACTCGCCGGCACCCTCTCCGGAGGAGAACAGCAGATGCTGGCCATCGGTCGTGCTCTCGTATCTCGTCCGCAAGTTATGCTCTTGGACGAACCGTCTTTGGGGTTGGCGCCGCTTTTGGTACAGGAAATCTTTAAAGTGATTGAGCAAATTCACCGAGAAAGAGGGGTTTCTATACTGCTGGTGGAGCAAAACGCCAGAAAAAGCTTGAACGTGGCGAGTTATGGCTATATCCTTGAAACTGGCAAAGTGCACGCTGAGGGCAAGGCGAAGGAGCTCGCAAGCGATCCGCATCTCAGGGCTGCCTATTTAGGCGGCGCTGCCATCAAGCGGTAGTTTTTAAAAGTGTACCTCGGCATACGTTATAATGAAATTGAACTGGTTTTAGCTTTTTGCGAGGAGGAGATGAAATGCCTGTCTATAGAAGATCTTCTGGTGAAACTGCCGAAGCAGAAGCCGCAAGGGCACAAGATGTGCTTCGCCTCTGGGGCGAGGAAGAGGGCGCCATAGCGGCCAAGGTGAACGGCATACCTGTAGATTTAAACGCTTTTGTTCCGGATGGTGCCGTCGTGGAGCCTATACTCGCCTCGACTGAAGAAGGGCTTGACATATTGCGTCACTCGGCATCTCACTTGATGGCTCAAGCCATAAAGCGGCTTTACCCGGGGACAAAGCTCGGCATAGGCCCGGCTGTGGAAGATGGCTTCTATTACGATGTGGATCCGCCTCAGAGCCTGACGGAGGATGACCTGCAAAAGATAGAGGGAGAGATGGGGCGCATCGTCAAGGAGGCGCTTCCTGTCGAGAGACTTGAGCTGCCCAGAGATGAGGTCATCTCGATCTTCAAGGAGAGAGGGGAAACTTACAAGCTCGAACTGATCGAGGAGATAGAAGACCCCTTCATCTCCCTTTACAGGCAGGGAGAGTTTATAGACCTCTGCAGAGGGCCTCATGTGCCTAACACGTCGTATATCCGTCATTTCAAATTGCTCTCGCTGGCAGGGGCATATTGGCGGGGGGATGAGCGCAACCCGATGCTCGTCCGCGTCTACGGCACTGCCTTTCCCACGGCCGAATCGCTCAGAAGCTACCTCGACAGGCTCGAAGAGGCCAAAAGGCGCGACCACAGGAAGTTGGGGAGGGAGTTGGACCTGTTCAGCATTCAACCGGAGGGTCCGGGTTTCCCATTCTTCCATCCGAAGGGTATGACGATCGTAAACGTGCTGCTCGACTTTTGGCGAAAGGAGCACGTCAAGCGTGGGTATATGGAGGTGCGCACTCCGCTGATACTGGAGCAGAGCCTATGGATCCGTTCAGGTCATTGGGATCACTACAGGGAGAACATGTATTTTACCGAGATCGATGGCCGTCCTTTCGCCATAAAGCCTATGAACTGCCCCGGGAGCATCCTCATTTACAAGAGCCAACTGAGGAGCTACCGCGACCTGCCTTTGAGGATGGCAGAGCTCGGCACGGTTCATCGCCATGAGCGCTCCGGCGTCTTGCACGGTCTCATGCGTGTGCGCTGCTTCACCCAGGACGATGCGCACCTCTACGTGACTGAGGATCAGATCAAAGACGAGATATTGGGAATAATGGATCTGATGCACCATATATATGGCGATGTCTTCGGGTTTCCGTATCGCGTTGAGCTCTCCACGAGGCCGGAAAACGCGATGGGCGAGTTGTCACAGTGGGAGATGGCCGAATCGGCCCTCAAGGAGGCCCTTGACGAATCGGGCACGCCGTATAAGCTGAATCCAGGCGACGGCGCCTTTTACGGGCCAAAGATAGACTTTCACCTTGAGGATTGTATAGGGCGGAGCTGGCAGTGCGGCACGATTCAACTCGACTTTCAGATGCCCGAGAAGTTCGACGTCACCTATGTGGCGGCGGACGGAAGCCATCGCCGTCCTGTCATGCTGCACCGCACCGTCTTGGGCAGCATCGAGCGCTTTTTGGGCATCCTCATAGAGCACTACGCGGGGGCCTTCCCCTACTGGCTCGCTCCCGTGCAGGTTCGCATCCTCCCGGTGAAGGACGACTTTTTGCCCTATGCGCGCGATGTGGAAGCTGTATTAAAGGATTGGGGTGTGCGAACGGAGGTGGATCTGAGGGAAGAAAAACTCTCGAGGAAGATCCGCGATGCCCAGCTTCAGAAGGTGCCATATATGCTGGTGGTAGGCGCGAAAGAGGCAGAAGACCGTAAGGTTTCGGTGAGGGAGCGAGCTAAGGGCGATCTTGGCGAGATGAGCCTCGAAGGGTTAGAAGACCTGTTAAATCAGGAGTTTAACCCATTTTAGCGTCTTTCGTCCTCATTTATCGTCGGCTCTTTATCGTCTGGGGTTGCAAAGACGCCGTGCATGCTTTATAGTTTTAGTCGTTTTGAGAGTGGCCTCAAGCGGCGAGAGAGCTGCCGGGGCTGAAGGCAGTTTGGGTTATATTATGGAGGTGAACATCTATAACTACGAGTACGGAGGAGCCCCGCGTCAACAGGGAGATATGGGCCGCTCAGGTTTTGGTCATAGACGATGAGGGCAAAAAACTGGGCGTAATGACCGTCCCGGAGGCGCTTCGCATTGCAGAAGAAAGAGGGCTTGATTTGGTCGAGGTGGCCCCGCTTGCCGATCCACCTGTCTGCCGCATCATGGACTATGGCAAGTATAAATACAAGCTTCAGAAGAGGGACAAAGAAGCCCGCAAGAAACAGAAGGTTCAAAGTCTGAAAGAGATGAAGATGCGCCCCAAGATCGACGAGCATGACTACAATTTCAAAACTCGCAAGATAAGGGAATTCTTGGCCGATGGCCATCGGGTCAGAGTTTCGGTCTTTTTCAGGGGCAGAGAGATGTCTTTCCTGGACAAGGGCAGAGAGCTATTGGAGCGCGTGGCGCGCGATTGTAGCGACATCGGGCGCATGGACGCCGGACCTATTATGGAAGGGCGCTATATGCGGATGACGTTAATGCCTCTTCCGCAGAAGGGCAAGGAAAAAAGGGAAGAGGCCCCAAAAGCTAAAGAAGAGGCTTTGGAATGATGTTGCACATCTTGGGAGGATGACGAAATGCCGAAGCTTAAGACTCATTCGGGAACGAAGAAGCGATTTAAAACGACTGCCACCGGTAAAGTGGTTTACAAGAAGAGCGGTCGCAGTCACTTGTTGAGCGGCAAACCGCAGACTCGCATACGCCGCCTCAGGAAAAAGGGGTGCCTCAACCCTACCATGGCCAAGCGCGTTAAGAGTTTGTTGCCCTATGCTTAGCAATTTACAATATGAAGAGGTGAAGTTCAATGCCGCGGGTTAAAGGCGGAAGTGCCAGCGACAGCAAGCGAAAAAAGTTGTTTAATATAACAAAGGGTTATTACGGCCGTAAAAAGAACGTATATAGGAGAGCGAAAGAGGCATACTTGCGCTCTCTGACCAACGCATATCGGGATCGCAAGGCCAAAAAGCGAGAGTTCCGCAGGCTCTGGATAACGCGGATAAACGCGGCGGCTCGGATAAACGGAATCAGTTACAGCAGCCTCATAAACGGCCTTAGGAAAGCAAACGTGGTGGTGAACCGCAAGATACTGGCGGAGTTAGCTGTAAGCGACATGCAAGCATTTGCCAGGCTTGTAGATACAGCCAAGGAGGCGCTGCGTCAATAGCTGTCAAGCTGTATAGCTCTCACAAGCCGGAGAGGACGATAGTCGGAGGGTTCCTCGCGCTCATAGCGTCAGGAGCCCTTTGCATATGGGTGGCTAACGCGAGTTTTAAGCCATTGTCGTTTGTCGATGCCTTATTTACCGCCACCTCGGCTACGTGCGTTACCGGTCTGATCGTCGTCGATACTGGGCGTGATTTGTCTTTCATATCGCAGTGGATCGTCCTCCTTCTGATACAATTGGGCGGAATCGGCGTGATGACGTTCACCACTGCGTTGCCCTTGCTCGCCGGGCAGCGCATAGGGTTGCGCCAGAGGATGTTGATGAAGGGTGGACTTGGCATGGAGACCCCTTCTGGGGCCGTGCGCCTGCTCATCCAAGTCTTAAAGCTGACCGTTTTTGCGGAAGCGCTCGGCGTGCTTTTTCTCTTCTTTGCCTTTTTGCAGAGCGACCGCCCTTTGCGGGCTGCGCACCTCGCCGTGTTCCACACTATAAGCGCTTTCTGCAACGCCGGCTTTTCGCTATTTTCGGACAACTTGGAGTCCTTTGCTGCCACATGGGCAGTTCCGGGCATCATCATGGCTTTGATTGTAGCCGGCGGTTTGGGGTTTCCCTTTTATGCGGAAGTGGCCTCAAGTTTGCGCACCAGGCGAAAACTCTCCCCTTATTCGAAATTGGTAGTGTTGGTCACGCTCGTCCTCATTGCCTCGGGCGGCCTTTTGTTTTCCGTCACAGAGTGGAATAATGCTCTTAAAGGCTTAAGCCCTGGCCTTAAAGTCTGGAACGCTCTGTTTTGTGCGGTCACTCCGAGGACCGCCGGTTTCGATACGATAAATGTAAATGCCCTTTCATCGGCGAGCATCCTTTTGACGATTTTGTTGATGATCGTGGGAGCTTCGTCCGGTTCCACCGGAGGCGGTGTGAAGGTCACAACGATAGGTGTGTTGTTCGCGACGATGTGGAGCCATTTGAGGGGAAGGGAGGACGCTGTTCTGTGGGGGCGCGCTATATCTCATACGGTGCTAATTCGCTCCATTTCCATGGTGCTCATATATTTGCTTACCCTCTTTTTTAGTTCTTTTATCCTCCTTTTGATCGAGCCGTTTCCCTTTCGTTGCCTCGTCTTCGAGGTGGTTTCTGCGCTCGGCACTGTAGGATTGTCTATGGGGATAACCGGAGATCTTTCGCCGGCAGGAAAGTTGATCTTGGTCGCGCTCATGTTTTGGGGGAGGGTGGGTTTGCTGACATTTATGTATAGCTTGCTAAAAAAAGATCATGAAGGCAATGTGTCTTACCCTGAAGCCACTTTCATAGTGGGTTAAAGTGGGTTTAAAAAGGAGGGTCGCCCTTGAATGACGCCAAATCCGTCATAGTGATAGGACTCGGAAGGTTTGGCAGCGCCTTGTGCGAGAGGCTTAAGGTCCACAAAGTGACGGTCGTAGCGGTAGATAGGGATAAAGAGAAAGTTGAGGCGATGGCTGATGTGGTGGATCTTGCCGCTCAATTGGACTCTACGGACAAAGAGGCGCTCACAAAAATCGGCGCCAAGGAAATGGATGTCGCAGTTGTGGCCATCGGGGAGGATGTGGAATCGAACATATTGACCACGGCGATTTTGAAAGAATTTGACATTCCGCAGATCATATCGAGGGCGCAAAACCCCCTTCATGCCAGGATATTGGCTCGAGTCGGCGCTCACAAGGTCATTTTCCCGGAGAGGGATATGGGGTGGCATGTGGCAGATCTCGTGGTGAACCCTTGGCTTCAAGGCTTCTCGCAGTTGCCGAGGAGCGATATCTTGATAGGTGAAATAAGGCCCACGGAAAATATGGTAGGCAAAAGCCTGGCGGACCTTCAATTTAACGACAGATACGGTGCTGTAGTGGTGTTGGTGGAAAGGGGCGGAGAAAAGTTCCTACCGAAGGCCGACTCTGTCATTGAAAAGGAAGATAGGCTTACAATTGCTGGGAGTCGTGATGATATAAAGAAGCTAATGAGAAGATATGAAAAGGAGAAGGAGGACTCATGAGTGGCCGATCTTGTCGAAGAAACGAAAAGGCTGAGGGAAGAGTTTTATTTTAAGCTGAACGCAACTTCCAGCAGTGAGGATCTACGCGATTTGCAAATTTCTTATTTGGGCCGCAAGGGCGCCTTGACCGGCTTGCTCAAAACGGTCGGTTCTCTACCCCCGCAGGAGAGACCGGAAGCGGGACGAGCCGTGAACGCGCTACGGGAGGAGCTCGAAGAGGCCATAAAGAGGCGCAGGGATGAGATTCTCTTCCTCGAAGAAGAGGAACTGGAGGAGAAACAGTGGCTCGACGTGACGCTGCCCGGCAGAGGGAGGCCTTGGGGGCGCTTTCATCCCGTGATTCAAGTGATGCATGACGTGATAGAGATATTTTTGGGAATGGGCTTTTCGGTGGCGTTGGGGCCAGAGGTCGAAGACGATTTTCACAACTTCGAGGCCCTTAACATCCCCCCGCATCACCCGGCCAGGGATATGCAGGATACGTTTTACGTCGATGGCGGGCTGCTCCTTCGCACCCACACGTCTCCCGTTCAGGTAAGGTCCATGCTGCGTTATGGTGCGCCGTTGCGCGTGGTTTGCCCTGGAAGAGTGTACAGGCGAGACAGTGATCCGACGCATTCTCCTATGTTTCATCAGTTGGAGGGGCTTTTGGTGGACGAAGATGTCTCCGTGGCGGATTTGAAGGGGTGCTTGGAGCAGTTCGCCAAATTGGTCTTTGGAAGGCCCGTAAAGACGCGGTTCCGCGCCAGTTACTTTCCCTTCACAGAGCCGTCTATGGAGACCGATGTGGAGTGTATAGTTTGCTCCGGCAAAGACCCCAACTGCCGCGTTTGCAAAGGCACTGGGTGGCTCGAGATCGCCGGGGAGGGAATGGTTCATCCAAACGTATTGCGCGCCGGCAATATAGATCCTGAGCGCTACAATGGTTTTGCCTGGGGAATAGGACTCGACAGGATCGCCATGCTCAAATATGGCTTGAATGACTTGCGCGTCCTCTTTACGGGAGATTTGGCTTTTTTGCAGGGAGGGTGGCTTTAGTTGAAGTTATCGTGGAAATGGCTCCAGGAGATCGCATTTTTGCCCGTCGATGTATTTACCTTGGCTGAGAAGTTGACCGCCGCCGGGACCGAGGTGGAATCGATCGAAGGAGTGGCTCCCAACCTGGTCGGGGCGGTCATAGCCTCTGTCAGGGAGGTCGCTCCCCACTCCGGTGTGTCGCACTTGAAGGTGGCCGAAGTGGAGTGGGGGAAAGGGAGCGCGCGATGCATAACTGCCGCTACAAACGTCAAAAAGGGCGACAAGGTGCCCTATGGGCCGCCGGGGGCCGTTTTGGCCGACGGCACAGTTTTGGGCGTGCGCGACTTCGATGGGGCGAGCAGCGAAGGCATGATGCTTTCCGCTGAGGAGATCGGCCTGCCTTCCATCCAGGAGGAAGAGGGAATACTGATCCTGCCACCCGATGCCCCTATCGGAGAGGACGTCCGTTCCTGGCTCGGCCTCGATGACGTCGTAATGGAGCTTTCGATAACCCCCAACAGGGGCGATTTGTTGAGCGTCCTCGGCGTGGCGAGGGAGTGCTGTGCCATCATCCCGGAGGCCAGATTAAGAGAGCTTAAAATCCAACGTTTGGGCGACGAGGGAGAATGGCCCCTTCCTTTCGAAGGGATAAAGTTACTGCACGATGGGTGCTTGCTATATCTTTTGGGCCTGGCCACGGACGTAAACATCGCGCCTTCGCCCATGAACGTAAAGGTTAAATTGGCTCTGTCGGGCATGCGCCCCATAAACAACGTCGTGGACGCCACTAACCTGGCGATGCTCCTTTTAGGGCAGCCCCTTCACGCCTTTGACTACGACCGTTTGCCATCTCCCGAGATCACAGTGCGAACCGCCAAAGATGGAGAGCGATTCATGACGCTCGACGGCAGGGAGCGCGTTTTAACGTCCTCCGATCTGCTCATAACGAGCGGCGGCGCTGCTGTCGGTATAGCCGGCGTCATGGGCGGCGCCAATACGGAGGTCACCGAGAGCACTCGGAGGATCGTGGTGGAGTCGGCAATATTCGATCCCATAATGATCAGCGCCACATCCAGGCGGCTTGGAATAGCGAGCGAAGCTGCCTATCGTTTTGCGAGGGGTGTGGATCCGGCAGGCGCCAGGCCTGCGCTGGAATACGTATTGCAGCTATTGAGGGAGTGGGGTGCCGCTGTGCCGCATCCGATCGTCAAATCGGAGGCGCGCGGCTCGCGAGGCTCTCGGATCGTTTCGCTTCGCGGGACATCTCTGAAAAAATATCTCTTATCGGGCGACATGGATGAGGCCTCTAAGATCCTGGCCCGCCTCGGATTTGAAGAGGTGGTGAGGGAGAAAGACAGAACGGCGTTTCTCGTGCCGACATACCGTCTCGACGTCTCCATCGAAGAGGATTTAATCGAAGAGGTGGCGAGGATAAAGGGATACGATTCGATCCCGTCTCGACTGCCGCCCTTCCTTCGCAAACCTGGCGAAAAAGGGACAGAGGTGAAAGTCCAGGCACGCCTCAGGGAGATAGGGATGGCGCGCGGTTACGCGGAAGTCGTAACTTACAGTTTCATATCGCCTGATTTTGTGCCCCTGCTTCGCTTTAAACCGGATGACCCGAGGTCTTCTGCCGTGTCCTTGCTAAATCCGTTGAGCAAGGATCAGGCAACGTTGCGGACCAGTCTATTGCCTGGGCTTCTGAAAGCGGCATGCGACAACGTGAGGAACGGATGGCGCGCGCCCATCAGGATCTTCGAGATGGGGCGCGTGTTTTGCGCTGAAGAAAACGGCGTCCTTGAGGAGGACCACATCGGTGGCGTCGTCTTCACCGGAAAGGAAGCGCGCATCCTTTATCCTGAGCTTTTGGACGACCTCCTCTCAGTGAAGGCCGATGTAGAGGCATTTGCTGCGGCGAGCGGCCTCAAACTCTCTTTTGTCCCAGGTGAAGAGACCTTCGCTCACAAAGGGCAGTCCGCGCACATCTTATGCGAAGGAAAGAGAATAGGCTATCTGGCGCGCATAAAGCCGTCCATAGAGAGAGAGCTCGAGTTGGGAGCGAGCGTTTATGCCTTTGAGTTCGACTTGTCTCCGTTGACGCGGGAGTTCTTCCCGCGCTATGCTTTGGGCGATCGCTTTCCACCTGTGATGCGAGATGTGGCCATCATCGTTCCAAAAGGAAAGAGCGCCGATTCTGTGCTTGGGGATATCAAGAGACTCGCCTCTCCACTCGTGTGTTCCATTCGCCTCTTTGACGTATACGAGGGCCAGGGAATACCAGAAGGGCAGAGGAGCCTGGCTTTCTCGTTGGAATACAGGAGCCCAGAGCGGACGCTCAGCGATGAGGAGGTCGAGGAGCACCATAGAAACCTCAGAGCAGCCTTGTCAAGGGAAGGCTATATTGTAAGATAGCTTTTAAGAAGGGGAGGGTGAGCAGATGAACGAAGCCTTGGAGCGGATCGAACAGATAGTTACGACCACAGTGGAGAAGTACCGCCTTCTTCAGAAAGAAAGAGAGGAATGTCAAAAGGAGGTGGAGAGGCTTAAGGTCCAGCTTCAGGAGAAGGAAGCCGAGGTCATGCGCTTGAGGAGAGAGCGTCAACAGGCTACAGAGGACTTGGAGCGCGAGGTGGCGACATTGAGGGAGGAGCGCTCCCAGATGAATCAAAAATTGAGCGAGCTCCTGAATAAGCTCACCTCTCTTTCTCTCTCCGAGGCGGGCGTTGATGTCGACTCTGATCGCTGATTCAGGTGGAGCGACGCTTACGGTGGAAAAGCGGAGCGTGAGGATAAAGTTAGGAAAACGCTCTTATAATGTGCGCACCGCCCTCGAGCCCGAGCAGCTTGACCGCATCGTGGCCTTGTTGCACCGCGTCATAGAGGAGAGCGGCAATAATCGCGACCAAGAAGAGTTGTTGGTTTTAACCAGCCTCCGTCTGGCCTTTTTCTTGGATGACATCGCCTCGAAGTTAGAGAGCCTCATTGGGGAGGGCCGAAATAGGGTTTGAGCATCCCAATGATTATCGACATAGCTGCGCTATTTTTACTTCTCATCTTTGTGATAAAAGGGATTTCGAGAGGCTTTGTCATCGAAGTGCTCACGCTCTTTGGACATGTCGGGGGCTTCGTTTTGGCATGGCGCTATGCTCCTGCTCTGGGGAAAGAGCTCTCTCGCTTTTTCGCGTGGAGCGAGGGAGTGAGATTTGTCGTGTCGTTGGTGGCGATATTTGTGGTCATCAACCTCCTCGTGGCATTGGCTGCCAGAGTTATAAGGGGTTTTTTGAGGCTCGCCAGGCTCTCCGGCCTGGACTACATCCTCGGCGCTGCGGTTGGCCTGGGCAAGACCTTTTTGGTATGCCTCATCTTTTACGCCGTGGCAGCATCGCTCGTTCCCGTCGTGCCGCCAAACTGGCTATATGAGAGCCGCACAATGGTCCTCACCGCTAAAGCCTGGCCCTATGTGAGCGCTTGGCTCGTCGAAAACGGTATCGTAAAAATCGACCAGATGCTCGCAATCCCTGGAGGAAGAGACCTCTTCCGCGACGGAGATATATAGCGTAATGATCATCTCGTCCAGGGCCAAGAATTGCTTGGAGATCGAAAAAGTCCTTTCGCTCATCTGGCGAAATTGCAGGAGCGAACTGGGCGTGAATGCGTTTAGAGGGCTCGAACCGGCGTCTAACCTCAAAGAGCTTTCCTTTCGTCAGGCAGTCTTACTGCAATATCAGCGCTACACGCAAATCTACGGCGATCTTCCATGGTCCGATGGGATATCCAGCATAAGGCCTCTCATCGAAGGAGCGAAAGCGACTGGGATCCTCTCTGGGGAGGAACTCCTCCTCTTCAAGAAAATCATAAGGCTGGCGTTGGCTATGCGCGAAATAGTACCCACCCTCAGAGAGGAAGGATATGCCGAGTTGGCCAATCTGCTGAGGAGCGCCAGGGATTTCAGTGCGGAGGCCGAGTCGCTGTCCGTCCTCTCTGATGACGGCAGGCTCTACGATCACGCCTCGTCTAAGCTCAAAGATATCCGCCTTAAGCTCGCCCATGC
>LGFQ01000020.1 GCA_001508935.1 Synergistales bacterium 54_24 | reverse complement strand
GGTAAGAGCCTCCTTTCTTCATGGGTTTGGTTGGTTCTTACCACCATTATATTTTCAAAGCCAAATTCCACACTAAAGATTATAGAGCCTCCGTCACCTTGACAAAGTCAGGACCTGCAAATACAATGATTGCGCGAAAGCATATGGGGCTGTAGCGCAGAGGGAGCGCGTTTCCTTCGCACGGAAAAGGTCGGGGGTTCGAGTCCCCCCAGCTCCACCAAAGGCAAAAGTCGGGGCGTAGCGCAGTCTGGTTTAGCGCACCTGCTTTGGGAGCAGGGGGTCGAAGGTTCAAATCCTTTCGCCCCGACCACTTGTAAGTTTGGTAGTACAGAGAGGCGGGAATAGCTCAGCTGGTTAGAGCGACGGCCTTCCAAGCCGTAGGTCGCGGGTTCGAATCCCGTTTCCCGCTCCATTTTCCTGCGCCCGTAGCTCAACGGGATAGAGCAACGGACTTCTAATCCGTAGGTTGTGGGTTCGAGTCCCGCCGGGCGCGCCAATACGGAATTTAGGGGGCCGATAAGACCCCCTTTGAAGAAGTGTTATTCCTCCACAAATGCCACTATCCGGCTAATGCAAGATTCTCCGCCTTCAAACCTCCAAGGAAAGCATCCGATAGTAGCACGCTTGCCCGAGAGCAGGTCTATATCTCCACCAACACATTCTGCATGTATGATGTCATCGGGGAAAAGATCGACATGCATAAGCTGGTAGTCCTCCGGTGGGAAGAAGTCATCGAGCCCTTTGCCGTATTTATTTTTAAGATGCTCATCGGCCAGTTTGGCATAGTGGGGCATCCACTCGCGGATTTTAGTGTTCATCGGATGGTCCGCTGAACCGCAATCGACGCCGATCCACTTAATCTTTCTCTTTTTGCACCACTGAGCGAACTCCTTAGTAGGGCCTGGGTGCATAACCATGTAACGGACTTCGTCGGCCTCTGGTTGGTCCCAGCCATAACGATGGTAACCTGTGTTGATGATGAGGATATCTCCGTCATGAACTTCTGCCCGTTCCTCAATATCTTTGCTGGTATAGATCCCGAAATCCTCGGCGATGTCGCTGATGTCTACTACAACTCCTGGCCCTACAAGAAAGTCTTTCAGTTCGAGGCTTGCAATGTCTTTGCCGTGGGTGCAGAAGTGCAGCGGGCCGTCCAGATGGGTGCCCACGTGGTTTGAATGTATCAAAAGTTGCCCATTTGCGCCATTTGGCGCCAAGCGCTTGAAGAACTTGATCTGGAGCGGTTCATAAGTGGGCCATGGCGGGGTTAAATGGCTAATCGGGATGGAGAGATCGTAAATCTTCACGTTCTTCCAATTTTTAAGTTCCCAGTTTACACTCACATCAATTCGCCTCCTTAGTTATCTTTTTTAAACTAAATAGACGAGAACATGTCTTTATGAACTCGTCTGCCTTTACAAGGAGTTCATCGGCAAAGATCCCAACTGCCCTGGCAAAAATCTTAGCAAATGTGCGGATGGCTTCGTGCGCCTCCATCTCTGTTTTTATATACTGCTCCTATGTCAAGCATGGGGGTGACGATTACCTTCGCTATTTAGGTACCAACTCAAATAAGTACGCCTCAAAAGTCGCGAGCCAAGAATTAGAACCATCTAAAAATCTTTTTACCGAAGGACAAAGGTTGGACTATCGAATGTCATCAGCAGCTCCTCGACTCCCATTTCCTCGCAGGTCATCGCATCCCAGCTGTTTTGCAGTTACCATCACTTGTTGCAGAATGCCTTTTAAGATTGACCCACTGCTTCTCATTTTCGCCTCCTTAAAGCAAAACCTACACAAATCAGCGTTGTCTCAAAGCTTGTGAAAGTCTATCTTCTTTTAAACCTATTATAGAACAATCCAATGTATTTTTAAAAGATAGCGGTTTTGAATTTACTCAATCCGATTCGCCCCTGTGAGCGATTCGGCTTACAGCTGTAGTCGAAACGAGACAGTGCTGGGGGCAGCTCTTCCAGAGCGAATAAACGCGCCAATTCGTATATCAATTTTCGACACCAAAGTTTGAACCGCGAAAATGTCGGCGCCTTTTTCTTCACAGTACTTGATAGACACATCGAGCAAGTATATGGCGAGATCTGGTATCCATCTGACGTATCGTCGTCAAAAAGGCGCCGTTAGCAGCAAACGGCTTGTCAATCGCCCCAGTACACCTATTGCGCTATGCTATATCTCGCGCATTAAGAGCCCCTGAAGAAAAAGTCTAAAACGCAGGTATTCGCCTGACATCAGACCGACCGCCATTCCTGTGACAATCGTCGCAATGACCTTCTTGACCTTTCTCGGAAGAGCGTGTAGCATATTTGCGTAGGGAATATATCCGGCGATGGAAATATACAAATGGGTACTGCGGCAAGGCGTCTTGGTAAAAGTGTGTTTGTGCAGACCGGGTGTTCCGGCGAACGAACATGGTGGACGTAGCTCAACTGGTCAGAGCACTGGACTGTGGCTCCAGGGGCTGGGGGTTCAAGTCCCCTCGTCCACCCCAAAATGACGACAAACCTATACACTGTAAGGAGTTCCGTGTTTTCTAACCTCGTGGCATCTCCCAAAAACCAGGACAATTCACAAAGGAAACCCACAGAGTTTCCGGAAGAACCGTCAGGTTTTGCGACGAAACTACTATGAAGATATTACATCAAAACTCGACGGATGCCTGTTGACTAATCCATCGAGCTATGATAACTTTCCTATTGCTGCCGGAGATAATCTTCGCGTGCGCCCGTAGCTCAGTGGACAGAGCGGCGGACTTCGGATCCGTTGGTCGCGGGTTCAAATCCTGCCGGGCGCGCCAGATGAGGTGTTATGTGGGCCGTTAGCTCAATTGGCAGAGCACGGGACTCTTAATCCTGGGGTTACAGGTTCGACTCCTGTACGGCCCACCAATGGGATTTCAAGCGTGCGAGAGTGGTGGAACTGGTAGACACGCTGGACTTAGGATCCAGTGGTTTTGGCCGTGGGGGTTCGAGTCCCCCCTCTCGCACCACTTTCGCCTCGACGCATGACGTCGAGGCGTTTTTACTGCGTTCGGCGTGCCTTATGTAAAGTTATTTGCAGTTGGTATGGTAAAATCACCGTTGGCGTAGTAAAATAAAGCGTTTATGATG
Organism: Synergistales bacterium 54_24; assembly: GCA_001508935.1. Lineage (GTDB taxonomy): Bacteria > Synergistota > Synergistia > Synergistales > Thermosynergistaceae > Thermosynergistes. The sequence continues at coordinate 18,698 of LGFQ01000020.1, read as the reverse complement.
CATGGGCTATGATGTCGCAGGCATAAATGGAGGTTGATTTTTGTGAGATCCGAAATTGTATCACAGGAGAAGGACTCGGTTTCCATAAAAGTGGAGATTGAGGCGTCGGATTTTTCTAAGGCTGTGAACGAAAGCATTCGAAGGCTGTCTCAAAGCATAAACATAAAGGGTTTCCGCAAAGGGCACATACCCCGCAGAGTTTTAGAGCTCTATCTCGGTAAAGAAGTCATATACAAAGATGCGCTGGACAGGATTGTGCCAAAGGCATTGAGCCAAATAGTGGAGGATTACGAGCTCGAACTTGCGACAGAACCGACAGTTAACGTGAAAGAAATAAAAGAAGGCGAGCCTTTAAATCTCGAATTTGCCCTCGAACTACGTCCAGAGGCTGTCCTCCCAGATCTGAAGGACATCGAGGTGGAAATTAACCCGCCTCAAGTGACAGACGAAATGGTGGATGAGGCCATAGAGGAACTGCGTAGGCTTCACATTCAGCTCCTTCCGGTAGAAGGGCGTCCCTCGCGTGATGGCGACACGGTGGTGGTTAACTACACTACAACAATTCAAGACGAGGAAGGTGATCGCGTTTTAGAGGAAGCAGAAGATGTTAGCTTAAATCTGGGCCATCCCAATTTGCATCCGCAGATAAAAGAGGCTTTGCTTTCCAAAGAGGCAGGGTCACACGCCGTCGCAGAATTGATTGTAGAAGAAGGGCATTCAGACGCGACCATCGCCGGCAAGACTGTTCACTGCAACTTTGAGATTAAAAAAATTATCGAGCCCATCCTTCCGGAGCTGAGCGAGGAGTTCATAGCTCAAGTGACCGGTGGAGAAGAAAAAGATATAGAAGGCCTTAGAAAAGCACTTAGGGTTAAAATAGCCAGGCAACTGGAGAACAGAAACCAACTGGAGGCCCGCAACAAAGCCTTAGAGAAACTGTTAGAGCTTTCTAACGTCGACATCCCAGCTTCTATGATAGATCGCGAAGCCGAAGTGCTCAAAAAAAGAGACATAGAAGCTATAGAGCAAAAACGCAGCATGTCACTGGAAGCATACTTAGCTGAGCAGAATTTAACGGTAGAAGAATACGAACGCTTGGTAAGGGAAAGGGCGCAAAAAGCATTGAAACAGGCGCTTGTCTTAGACGCTTTGGCTAAACTTGCCGACGTGGAGGTTTCTTCGGGCGATATTGACGAATGGATAGCTCGGATCGCCTCGTCGCAGGGAGAGAAAATTGAGCGGCTGCGTTCTCGCATAGAGCGGGACAAAGAACTGTTCAGAAACGTTATCGACAACATTCGCTTAGAGAAAGCGGTGGACTATTTGATGTCCCAAGTCACCATAAAAGAAGCAAAGGAAAACCCCGCTTCTGTCTCTTCCGAAGAGAGCGACGCGCTCTCTGGAGAAGACAACGGTTAATATCGGTCAAGTTAAGGAAGGTGAATGAAACCATGTTGATCCCGATGGTTATAGAGCAAACCGGACGAGGTGAAAGGGCGTATGACATCTATAGTCGCCTACTGAAGGACAGGATAATCTTTGTGGGCGAACCGATAGACGACCACCTTTCAAACCTCGTGATAGCACAACTTTTGTTCCTCGAAAGCGAAGACCCCGATAAGGATATCTTTCTTTACATCAACAGCCCTGGGGGCCTAGTAACTGCCGGGTTGGCCATCTACGATACGATGCAATATATCAAGTGCCCTGTTTCGACCATATGCGTCGGGCAAGCAGCCAGCATGGCCGCAGTGCTCTTGGCAGCCGGAGCACCTGGCAAGCGCATCGCCCTGCCAGACGCTCGGATCATGATACATCAACCTATAGGTGGAGCGCAGGGACAAGCCGTAGATATCCAAATACATGCGCGGGAGATCATGCGCATACGAGATAGGCTCAACGAGATACTCGCCAAACACACGAACCAGCCTATAGAGGTTGTAGCAAAGGACACAGATCGCGATTTCTTTATGTCCTCCGAGGAAGCCCAACAGTATGGCATAGTGGACAAAGTGATAGCGAAGAGATTGTAAGGGCTATTTCTCTATCGAAAAGGCTGGGGCACAACAGTGCCTCGGCCTTTTCGATTTGAGCGCAAATGGCACCTTGCACACATGATGGCTTCCCTTTTGTCATTTTGTTCTTGTAGAATAAAGCGCAAGCATGATATTGTAAGCTTAGGCTGATCTTTATAGAGGAAAGAAGATATGGCAAAGCGGCGGTCAGCAGCGGTATCATTAAGAGTGGGTATTTTCCTTTTCGTCATCCTCATCATTACAAGCGGTCAGGCTTTGGGCGCAGATCATGTCATCAAGGTGGGCACTATACAACCGGACAGCCATCCCGACTGTGTCTTGATGCGAGAGGTCTTCCAGGAATATGTAGAGAAGAGCTCAAATGGTCGGATCAAGGTCGAACCTTATCCAAACGCCCAGCTCGGAGGAGATCGAGAGATGTCAGAGGGGGGTGCAGCTCGGCATACTCCAGATGGCCCTACCGGTTACATCCATGTATATCACGAAGGGGAATACTTGGAGGTATGATGACGCCTATCGTTCCAGCCGCAGCAGAAATTGCGGTGGCAAATCCAGCGTCATACCCCTTCTCTTTCATGGCAGGAATCATAAAGGAGCCAATAGCGGAAACCGTAGCCGGCCCTGAGCCCGAAATTGCGGCGAAAAACATACAGGCCAACACAGTAACCATGGCCAAACCTCCGGTTATGAAGCCGACCAAGCTCTCTGCCAGGTTTACGAGGCGTTTCGATATGCCACCTTGCAACATCAGAGCACCGGCCAAGATAAAAAATGGTATAGCATCGGAATCGATCCGGTTCACTTCGGCTTGTTTATGACGGTGAACCTCGCCGTGGGGTTCGTCACACCGCCCTACGGGATAAACCTCTTCGTCGCCTCGGCCATCTCTGGAGAACCTATCGAGTCAATCTCGAAGAATTTGCTTTACATATTATTGGTCATGATCGGATGTGTCCTTTTATTCACCTATGTTCCATGGATATCGATGGGTCTTGTCAATTTGCTCCATAAGTAATATCCACTGAGAAAAAATGCGATCGCAACAGTTGCGATGCCCTGCATCGCGAGGTGTCATTTTCGCCGTTCTTGAGGTAATATAAATACAAAGCATGAACTGCTTTTGATGATTGAGCGATCGCCCGCAAAGGGGGTTTTAAAAATGTTCGGTTTTGAAAATGGAGAGGGGAGCAGCCCTCGCAAAGGTTTGCGCTGCTCTTTCTGTGGAAAGAGACAGAACGAGGTGCAAAAGATCATCGCCGGCCCTGGTGTGTCTATATGTGATGAGTGCGTACACTTGTGCAACGTCATCCTGAGCGAGGAGGATGCTTCAAGCAAAAATGTCCATGAGGGTCTAAAAGAGATTGCAGAGATCCCTAAACCTATGGAGATCAAGGAATTTTTGGACAAATATGTCGTCGGTCAGGAATTAGCGAAGAGGATCCTTTCTGTGGCCGTTTACAATCACTATAAGCGAATCTACTGCAATTCGAGCGAAGATGTGGAACTTCAGAAGAGCAACATTCTGCTCATCGGTCCCACGGGATGCGGTAAGACTCTCCTCGCTCAAAGTCTGGCAAAGGTGTTGAACGTCCCATTTGCGATGGCCGACGCCACGACGTTGACCGAAGCAGGATATGTAGGCGAAGACGTGGAGAACATCCTCGTGCGCTTGTTGCAAGCTGCCGATTACGATGTAAAAGCGGCGGAAAGAGGCATAGTCTATCTAGATGAGGTCGACAAGATTTCTCGCAAGTCTGAGTCCCCATCCATAACCAGGGATGTCTCTGGAGAAGGCGTCCAGCAGGCTCTCTTGCGCTTGATGGAAGGGACTGTGGCAAATGTTCCGCCCAAGGGAGGCAGGAAGCATCCATACCAAGAGTTTATCCAAGTCAATACGACGAACATCCTCTTTATATGCGGTGGAGCTTTCGATGGCCTGGAAGATATAGTCGCCAGGAGAATCAATAAGAAGGTAATAGGGTTTGAGGGAGAAATAATAGCCTCAAGGCGCAGAGACCCTTACGAGATCCTCAAAGAGGCTCAGCCTCGCGACTTGGTTCGCTACGGCTTCATACCAGAGTTCATCGGACGGTTGCCCGTAATCGCCCCACTGAGCGGCCTCGATGAGGAAGCCCTGGTCAAGATACTCATTGAGCCGAAAGACGCCTTGGTACGGCAGTACCAAAAGCTCTTCGCCATGGAAGGAATCGAACTTGAGGTGACTGACGAAGCACTCTGGGCAGTAGCCCACAAAGCTAATGCCTGGAAGACAGGCGCCAGGGGTTTGCGCTCTATCATGGAATCTATAATGGTAGATCTCATGTATGAGTTCCCATCTCGTAGCGACGTGACGAAGGTGATCCTTACCGAAGAGTTCGTAGAGGGCAAGGGCATGCCCAAGATAGAGCGAAGGGATGGCGAGGAGGTAGCATAGACGATGGCAATTTTAACCCCGACATCTCTTCGCCTCCCCATTCTTCCCGTAAGAGATGTAGTGATTTTTCCCGGGGCGATCGTGTCTCTTTTCGTCGGACGCCCTCGATCTTTAAAAGCCATTGAGGTGGCAACACTTCAGGACAAAAAACTTTTCATCGTTACTCAAAGAGATATGCACATCGATGAGCCCACTGCCGAGGATCTGTACGGGATGGGCGTTTGTTGTGCTGTGCTGCAGGCAGTCCGCCTGCCCGACGGCACGACGAAGGTGTTGGTGGAGGGGCTTGAGCGCGCCAAAGTCCTTGAATTTGCGATAGGCAGGGAATTGATGGAAGCATGGGTGGAGGTCCTGCCGTCGGAAAGAATCGAGGGGCCACAGGTAGAAGCCCTGAGACGAAATGTAATGGAGCAGTTCGAGAGGTATGCTGCGCTCAACCCCAAACTGCCGGCCGGTACGCTTATGTCGGTGGCCGACGTCGAAGACGCCGGGGCGTTCGCCGATCTGGTGGCATCACACTTGCTCGTAAAGATAGAGGAAAAACAACGGCTATTGGAGACAACAGACCCAAAGGACAGGCTTGAGTCGCTGTTGAAAATTCTCATTTCCGAAGTGGAGATCCTTGAGTTAGAGCACAGCATAAACGAGCGCGTGCGCCAGGAGATGGAACACAGCCAGCGAGAATACTACCTGAGGGAGCAACTCAAAGTCATCCAAGAGGAGTTGGGCCAAGGCGAGGGCGCATCGGAAACGGAGGAATTCAAACAGAAAATCCTGAAGAGCAAGATGCCAAAGGAAATAGAAAAGAAGGCCCTTCACGAGCTCAATCGCCTCATAAAGATGCCTTCCATGTCGGCTGAGGCCACTGTCGTACGAACCTATTTAGATTGGCTGATCGAACTGCCGTGGCATCGCTCTTCCAGGGAACATCTTGATATCGCAGTGGCAAAGAAAACGCTCGATGTAGACCACTATGGCTTAGAAGACGTAAAAGACCGCATTTTAGAGTACTTGGCTGTTCAGAAGTTGGGCGGAAATAAGATGCGAGGGCAAGTTATCTGCTTCGTGGGACCCCCAGGCGTGGGAAAGACATCCCTTGCCCGCTCTATCGCTCGGGCCTTAAACCGCAAATTTGCCCAAATGTCCTTGGGCGGGATGAAGGATGAGGCGGAGATTCGCGGCCACAGGCGAACATATGTGGGCGCGATGCCAGGCCGCATCATACAAAAGATCAGGCAAGTAGGAGTGCGCAATCCCGTTATGCTATTAGACGAAGTGGACAAAATAGGCATGGACTTCCGCGGCGACCCCGCATCGGCATTGCTCGAGGTCCTTGATCCTGAACAAAACTTTCAATTCACGGATCACTTCTTAGAGGTTCCATTCGATCTGAGCCGTGTGATGTTTATAACCACCGCTAACGTAACTCATACGATACCGAAGCCACTCCTCGACAGGATGGAGGTCATCCAAATTCCTGGATATGTAGAGGAGGAAAAAATCCACATCGCGAGACGTCATCTCTGGCCGAGGCTGCTCAAGGAGCATGGACTCGCGAAGCTCGACATAAGCATCTCCGACGCTGCGCTCCGCAGGGTCATAGTAGAGTACACCTATGAGGCCGGCGTACGCAACCTGGAGCGCCAGCTCTCGAAAGTTGCCCGCCGCATCGCCCGTCGCTACGTCGAAGACATGGAAAAAGCCAAGGGCGGTATCGAAACACATAAAAGCGCACGAATAGACGCAAGGCTTCTGCCATCATACTTAGGGGCTCCGCGCAAACATGATCCAAGGCTACCAAAGGAGCCACAGATGGGTGCTGCCATAGGGCTCGCTTGGACGGAGGCCGGCGGCGACGTGTTGGTGTTAGAAGCGGTCAAGATGAGAGGAAAGGGACATATCACGCTAACCGGAAACCTGGGCGAAATAATGCAGGAGTCTGCCCAGACCGCCATCGGTTACATTAAGGCTAACGCCGAAACCCTTGCGCTGGATGGCGTGAAATGGGAAGAGACAGATATCCATGTCCATGTTCCTGAGGGGGCGATCCCGAAAGATGGTCCCTCTGCCGGTGTGGCTATAGCCACCGCCATTTACTCTGCCGTATCCGGCTTCAAAATACGTTCCGATGTAGCCATGTCAGGCGAGATCACTCTCCGCGGCAATGTATTGCCGGTTGGTGGTATAAGGGAAAAGATCTTAGCTGCCAGGAGACAAGGCATACGTAACGTAATTCTGCCCACCGACAACGAGAATGAAGTCGAAGAGCTGCCAAGCTGGACGAAGAAAGGCATGAAAATAACTTTTGTCGATCACATTTCTTCGGTCTTTAAGGAGGCCATCATAGCAAAGTGAGGAGGATCATCCATGAATGCTAAGCGGATTGCACTGCACAAAAGCTATGACCCTAATCCCATCGAGGATAAGTGGTATCAGCACTGGTTGGAGTTAGGGTTATTCTGCGCCGATGTAGATTTTTCAAGGAAGCCTTTTTGCATCGTAATCCCTCCGCCCAACGTTACGGGTTCGCTCCATATGGGGCATGCGCTGAACAATACATTGCAGGATGTCGTATGCCGTTACAAGCGAATGCGCGGTTACAATGTCCTCTGGTTGCCGGGTACGGATCACGCTGGTATAGCGACGCAAAACGTGGTTGAGCGCTCACTGGCTAAAGAGGGTCTCTCCCGTCAAGAAATCGGGCGCGAAGCGTTCATAAAGATGGTATGGGAGTGGAAGGAGCGTTATGGCTCCCGCATAATATCGCAACTCAAACGACTTGGCGCCTCCTGTGACTGGCGCAGAGAACGGTTCACTATGGATGAAGGCCTCTCTAAGGCCGTGAGGGCGGTTTTTGTAAGGCTTTACGAAAAAGGCTTGATCTACAAAGGTAAATACATCATAAACTGGTGTCCTCGCTGTCAGACCGCCCTTTCCGACCTTGAAGTGGAATACAAGCCAGAACTCGGCAAGCTTTACTTTGTCGCTTATCCGTTCTTGGACGACGATGGAACGGTGATAATTGCGACAACGCGTCCAGAGACGATCCTCGGCGATGTGGCCGTGGCAGTGCATCCGAAAGACGAGCGCTACAGGGCGATGGTGGGGCGTCATGTGCGCGTGCCCCTTACAGGGAGAATTGTGCCGATCATAGAAGACGACATGGTTGATCCGGATTTCGGCACAGGATGCGTCAAGATAACACCTGCGCACGACCCGAATGACTTCGAAGTCGGCCTCAGGCACGGCTTGGAGCCGATATCCGTTATGGATTCACGAGGCGTGATGAACGAGTCGGCTGGATCCTATGCCGGGCTCGATCGCTATGAAGCGAGACAAAGGGCCATAAAAGAGCTTGAGGATGCCGGATTGTTGATCAAGGTGGAAGATTACGAACATTCCGTTGGGCACTGTTACCGCTGTCATACTGCGATTGAACCTTTCTTGTCCGAGCAGTGGTTTGTTCGCATAAAGCCGCTCGCCGAACCGGCCATGAGAGTTGTAAAGGAAGGACAAATCGAGTGGATTCCAGAGCAATGGGTCAACACATATTACCAATGGCTCGATAACGTCCGCGACTGGTGTATATCGAGACAGTTGTGGTGGGGGCACAGGATACCCGCCTGGACGTGTGGTGATTGCGGTCACACGACCGTCTCGATGGAAGATCCGTCATCGTGCGAGAAGTGCGGAAGTGCCAATATAAAGCAGGACGAAGATGTCTTAGATACATGGTTCAGCAGTGCCTTGTGGCCCTTTTCCACCCTCGGATGGCCGGACGACACCGTTGAACTCCGTTATTTTTATCCCACAAGTTTGCTGGTCACCGGGTTTGACATCATATTTTTCTGGGTGGCCAGAATGATCATGATGGGCCTTGAATTCATGGACAACGTCCCGTTCCGTCAGGTTTACGTCCATGCCCTTGTGCGCGATGAAGAAGGGCAGAAGATGAGCAAGTCAAGGGGCAACGTCATCGATCCATTGGATGTGATAGCGGAATACGGCGCCGACGCTCTGCGCTTCACTCTTTGCTCCCTTACCGTGCAAGGGCGGGACATATTCTTGAGCGCTCAGAGGATAGAGACGTATCGTTTCTTCCTTAACAAGTTGTGGAACGCTTGCCGTCTGGCTTTGATAAACTTAGGCGATTGTGAGGGAAATGGGACTTCTTTCTCACTTCCTTCCTCCGCACTTCGCTTGCATGACAGATGGATATTGTCTAAGATCAACCATACAATTAAGGAAGTCACGAACTTTCTGGAGGGATATTTCTTCGGCGAGGCGAGCCGCCTCCTCTACGATTTTACATGGGGTGAGCTGTGCGATTGGTATCTGGAAATGGCAAAGCCCGCCCTCCGAGGAGATGAAGGGGAGGAAAGGCGAATCGCCTCGCTCGAGATCTTGCTTTATGTCTTCAGGCGCCTTCTTCTTCTTCTGCATCCCTTTATTCCCTTCGTGACGGAAGAGCTGTGGCATGCCTTTGCCTTTGAAGGCCAGTCTATAGAGATGGTCCCATGGCCACAGGATATGCCTGCTCTCGACGATCCCAAGGCTATAGAGGATATGGTCTTGCTTCAGGAGTTGATCCGCGCAATCCGAAATCTCCGAGCCCAATCGAGGCTTGCTCCCCAGAAAAAAGCGCCAAGGGCATGTTTTTCTTTCGCACCTGAAGCCAGACATGTGGTAGAAGAAAACGCAGACCTCATATCTCTACTTGCTTCGGTGGAAGAGATCCGCTTCGTCGAGGGAAAACCGCACAGATCGCTCACCGCTGTTCTCCCCCAAGGGAACATATATCTCGAGGTCGGAGGAATGATAGACGTGGATGCAGAGATCGGGCGCTTAGAAAAGCTCCTCGTGGAGACTTGCAAAGAGATGGAGCGTTCTGAAAGGAAACTTGCCGATGAAAACTTCCTATCTAAGGCCCCTGAAGAGGTGGTGGAAAAGGAGAAGGCGCGTCTGCATGAGGCCGCTTCTCAAAAAGAATGGATAGAAAGAAACTTGGCGAGCTTGAGATCATAAGTAAAAAAAGAGCTGATTTTTTTAACTATCTTGAATCTCGCTTAATCAACATTTCAAGCCCTGGAGTCAGGCCAGGGTTAAAGCGTATCAGTCGGCTGTTGGCGTCGCTGGGAAATCCCCATCTCGGGATCCCTGCCGTTCATGTCGTGGGCACGAACGGCAAAGGGTCAACTGCAGCTTCGCTTAGCGCTATATTTTCTGCCTCAGGGTACAGAACTGCCCTTTATACGAGCCCTCACCTGATCCACATGGGAGAGAGACTGAAGATAAATGAGCAGCTGGTGGCCGAGGAGAAGTGGAACGATCATTTCAAGCGCCTCGATGCTGCGTTGAAGGAAGACGGAAGGCTTAAGAGTGACCCTCCAACGCTATTTGAACTTATCACCGCCCTATCTCTTTCGATAATAGCGGAAGAGATGCCCGATGTGGCCATCGTCGAGGCAGGGTTGGGCGGGCGATTGGATGCCACAAACCTGATCAATCCCGTTGCGATGAGCGTGATCACTTCGATAGCCATGGATCACGAGTCTTTCTTAGGAGACACCATATTTAAGATAGGCGAGGAGAAATTCGCGGTCCTTCGCCCACACGGTAGGGCTTTCTTTTCCGGCGAACCCGAAGAGCTCGTACCGCTCTTTAAAGCCTTATGCGAGAGGTTGGACATGTCCGGGCACGTGTTGTCTGAAGATTGGAGAGTGAAGAACGTGCGCTCTTCCTACAATGGCAACGAATACGATCTCGTGGGGCCCGATGTCGAACTTGCGAACCTCGTGACCCATCTTTTGGGCTTACATCAAGTAAAAAACACTGCGCTCGCTGTATCGTCGGCGTGGGAGCTCAAGAGCCAGTTTCCCAATGTAACGGAAAAGAGCATAAAGGAGGGCTTGCACGATGTGAAATGGCCTGGCCGCTTGGAATGGGTTGACGAAAACCCTCCTTTGCTCTTGGACGGCGCCCATAACACTCATGGCATGGCCTCTTTGGCAAAAAGCTTGAAAGCGCTCTTCGCCGAAGAGGCTCAATTTGTCATCCTGTTCGCAGTTATGAGGGATAAAGATTACCGCACACTGCTTACTATATTGTCGGGGCTTAATCCGAAAAGCTTGGTGCTCACCGCGGTTCCATCGCTTGAACGCAGCGCCAGACCTGAAGAGTTATTCAGGGTAGCAAAGGAGGTCTTTTGCGGAGGCGTCCAAATCGAAGCTTATAACGATGCAGAGGAAGCATATCACCGCGCGAGGCGCTTCGAATTGCCGGTCTTATGCTGTGGAAGCCTTTACTTCGTAGGATGGCTCAAGTCATACCTCGAGAGGGTGCACTATGGAAGGCTTTCAGCTTGACCGCCAAGGCGACCAACAAATATTGCGCTACCTTTTCCCGCCAGCTTTTGGGGGGTTTTCCGCAACGCTCTATCTCAGAGGAGCGCTCATGGAGCAGATCGACGCAAGCGAAAGTGTGAAAGAGCTCTTGTCGCCGGAATTGCCGCTGGTTATGCCCCTTCAAGTCCATGGCACTGATATCCTTATGGCGGACCTCGCTTGCTCCCTCCCCGAGCGTCGCGAGGCAGATGGTGTAGCGATCTCGCGTACCGCAAATGTAGCTGTAGCACTTCAGTTTGCCGATTGCTGGCCTGTCATACTCGGAACCTCAACGCCCGAGCCGAAGTTTTTGCTCCTTCACTGTGGCTTCAAGGGCGCTGTTTCCCATTTTGTCACTAAAGCGCTGAGCTGGGCCTGCAAAGAGTGGGGCGTAGAGGGCAAGGGCATTTGGGCCTGGCTCGGTCCTGGCATTGGCCCATGCTGCTATGCGCGCAGCGCCACGGGCGATCCTTGGACCAAAAGGGCGTTCGAAAGCTTCCCCTCAAAAGCTGTTAACCGCTTGAGCGAAAAGAGCGTCAATTTCGACATCGCCGGCGCAATAAAGGCCGAATTGCGGCAATGCGGCCTCGTGGAAAACCGGATCTTCGCCCTGGGAGAATGCACATCTTGCAATAACGACATCTTTTATTCGTATCGCAAGGGCGATGTGGGAAGGCGCATGATCCTTGTCGCCTTTTTCACCTAAAGGCCAGTTTTGTGCGATAAATGTGAGAATGTAATAAGAAGAGAAGCATTTTTCGAAAGATCGATGAAGTATTCGATGCGAGGAGTGAAATAAAAATGGAGCCGGTTCGCGTTGGCGTGATAGGTGTGGGGCATTTGGGTTATCATCATGCCAGAATATGTGCTGAGTTACCCGAGGCTGAACTTGTAGGCGTTGTAGATATCAACGAAGAGCGTGCTGCCGCAGTCGGCGAGGATATGAGTGTCCCGTATTTTACGGATATAGATCACTTTTTTGAGGTAGCGAAGCCGGATGCAGTGAGCATAGTTGTTCCGACCAGCCTACACTACGAAATAGCTTGCAAGGCTATAAAGTTAGGGGCCAATGTTTTGATAGAGAAGCCCGTTACGACTACTGTTGAAGAGGCTGAGGAATTGCTCCGCCTGGCTGCGGAGAAGAGATGCGTCCTCCAAGTGGGACACGTCGAGCGCTTCAACGGTGCCGTGCAATACGTCAGAAAAATCCTAAACCCTCCTCATTTCATCCAATCCCGCCGTATGGGCCCATTTACGCCTCGAGCTACGGATGTGGGCGTAGTCATGGACTTGATGATTCACGACATTGATATAATCCTTTCTCTCGTCCACTCTGAGATTTCGAGCATCTCTGCTTTGGGCCGTTCTATAAAATCTGACTTCGAGGATGTAGCCTCAGCCCAGATGGCCTTCACGAACGGAGCTATGGCTCACATACTGGTTAGCAGAGTGGCGGAAAGGCGCCTTAGAACCCTTGAGATTATGGAGCCTACCCGCTATATAACGCTGAATTATGAGACGCAAGATGTCACCATATACCGCTGCGTAAGGCAAAACGGGCGTGGCCTCGTTGAGATCGTCGAGCATCCCGTCTTTCCAAAATACGAGCCCTTGAGGCTCGAACTGCAACATTTTGTTATGTGCGTTAAAGAGGGGAGACAGCCGTTGGTTGGTATAGCAGACGGGAAAAGGGCTTTAGAGGTAGCTATCGCAATTCTGAGACAAATCCACCAAGGGGGTCAGAGCGGTTCAATAGAAGCCGTCGCATCGACGTGAGATGCGAGACGTGAGATAAAGTGCGAGATGTGAGAAGCCTGCATAGAACCTAATATCGGCCAACTGGATAGCGAGGGCTAAAATGTGTTATATTGGGGAGGGAGAAATCCCTCCCTTTGTCTGCCTGAAAGTGGGGTGGCGGCCGATGTCAAGTCGCCGAAAATCTTCGTTAAGCAGACAGATCTTAATTATCGTTATAGTGTCCGTTGTGGCGCTCTCTCTGGTTTTCTTTGCGAGCATGTATGTGCATCCCCATAGAATATACATGGAGAATGCTTTGCTCAGGTTGATTTATGAAAAACATACGCGTTCTGTGCACTGGTTTAAGGATTGAACTCGGAGGGTGAGCGATGCCTGCAGCAAATATTGAGGGACTTCTGGCCATAGGTTTCTTCCTCTTGGCTTTAGTCATCGCCAAGGCAGTGAACAACATAAGCGCTGGCAAATGGCCGGGTGGGACTATGTGGGTCGCCTATCTGAGGATGCTCCTCGGATTTCTCCTGACTGGAGCTGCAGTATTTGCATTCTGCGCCCTGTTTGGCATAGACATCATAAGCCAATGACATCTATGTTTCTGCCAGAAAATCGCTGGTCCAAACGGAAGAAGGCCTAAAATAAACAGTTTACGACCTTTGGAGATGGTGATTTGAGACGTTTAATCGCGCTTTTTGGGGTTGTCATATTAGTGGCGACTTGTGTTTCCTGGAGCACTTTTAAAGCTATGGGATTTGAACCTCCCAAGGTTAACAGCTTAGACGCCGAGAGAGAGTTTTCGCGGGCATATAGGGCGTACGCCAAGGGCGATCACTTTCAGGCTATAGAGGCACTTAGCAAGGCTTTGGGCTTCAATATATATCTGGTCGATACGTATCTGCTGAGAGGGATGGCCTTGCGACGGCTTGGAGCATTGGATGCTGCGGAGGAAGCGGTCGAAAATTACCTCGAAGTCAGGCACGGCGATGAAACTGGAGAGCGCTTTGCTGCTGCATTACAATATGAGCGCAAGTTGGTCGAGGAATCAATTCGCGGTTCGGAGGGATTTCACCTCTTAATCGGCAGGAAGCTTCCGTTCAAAACGCACTTTCGCTTACCCCTGTCCGTTAATATATCCCCAAGCGGTCTCGGCAAAATTAAATACGGTTTCGGCGTGATATATATATGCGACGCCGTCGGAGGGCGCCTTTGGGCCATGAGAGAAACATCTCCAGCGCCGATATCCGTTGAGGTAGATGCACCTCAAACCGTCTTACCTATCGACGAAGCCCACTTTTACCTCATAAATAGGCGTGGAGAAATAATGGAGGGCACCATCGATTGGCCTTCCGAGCTCTTGGGGCTTTCCCCCCTCGGGAATGTCGGAGGAATCGTAGGCGACGGGAGCATGCTTTCACCGAGTGAGATCGTTGTAGGAGATTGTGAACGTGGAGAGCTGCTTTGGGTTTCCGTGCCTAAAATGGAAATAACCAAGCGTTGGAAAACAAAAAGTGGCCGCATGGAGCCCGTGTCAGTTGTCGCGTTTGGTGAGGCTATAGCTATCGCAGATCGGGCCAATGAGCGATGTATAGTTATAGACGGAAAAGGCGCGGAAGAAATCGCCGCCGCTTCTGTGCCACTCCCGCGCGATATTGCGTGGATTGACCGTTCCACACTTTCGGTTTTAGGGGAAGACGGTTCTTTAAGGGAAATCGTGTTGCGGAAAGATACTGTTGAAGCTAAGGCTTCTCTGGCTGATCCGCTGACCGATGCCTGGTCTATCGTCGAGTCGAAAGGAGCCCTTCTCGTCTTCGACGTGCGACTTTCCTCGGTTTGGGAGATATTCCCGATGCCCGAGGAAGGGAAGGGGCTTATCTTTTCCGTTTGTCAACCCGATTTATCTGAAGAGACGGGCGAGGTCATATTCGAACTTAGAGGGCATCTTGCTCTGAAAGAGGCGCTTCAAAACCTTAGCAACCCTCACTTCTTCGCGGCTTGGAACGGCCACATCCTCCCGGTAAAGGCGAGCTTGAGCCAGGATGAAGCCTCCGTTGTTTTGTTGTTGGGCAGCGCATCGTCGGGACAGTCCGTTCCTGTCATGCCATGGGATGCCGATTTTGATACTTTGTTACGCCGTATTCACGAGACAGTGGGTGGATGGCCTACTGATCTAATCCTCGAGTCTTCAGAGGAGCTCAAAAACACATCCATGGAATTGAAAAAGCGATTCCTCTCATTCTGTCTCTTTAACGGGATTCGAGCATCGCTACTGGCGAAGGATATGCCCAGCGCTGAATGGGTTCAAATCTGTAAGTTCACCGGTGGGGACGTGATATGGAACGTAAATTCTCACATAAGCGGATTGCCGCCGCTAAAAGAATGGTTACTTTCGATTCACCTACCTCCCAACAACGTCCCTTCGGGACAAATCGGAGAGGCGACGCTTGCCCTCTATGGTCATTGGGAAGCTCGTCCATTTCGCGATTGGTTTCCACTTTGGCCAAATCTGCTTCACAGCGATCCTGCGGCTATCCCTATAATAAAATAAGCAGAGGAGATCGAAATATGGAAAACACAATTAAGAAGGCGTTAAAAGGAGATCCGCGCGCCATAGCACGTTTGATCAGTCTCGTAGAGAGCGAGTCGACCTTCGCTCACGAGATCATGAAGGCCATCTATCCCCATACCGGAAAGGCGCATCTGGTAGGTGTGACTGGAGCCCCAGGCGTCGGCAAGAGCACCCTTGTCGATAAGATCATATCGAGATATAAAGAGCTCGGCAAATCCGTAGGGATAATAGCCGTAGATCCGTCGAGTCCGTTCAGCGGTGGAGCGATCTTGGGCGATCGTTTGCGGATGCAACAGCATGCTTTGGATCCATCGGTCTTTATCCGTAGCATGGGGACGCGCGGTTCGTTGGGTGGTCTGAGCAGGGCCGCTTATGAAGCGGCCCTCATTCTGGACGCCTGCGGCAAGGACATCGTCATCATCGAGACAGCTGGTGTCGGGCAAACGGAGATTGACATAGTGAGGATAGCCGATACCGTCATATTGCTACTTGTACCGGGCATGGGCGATGATGTGCAGATTATGAAGGCCGGAATAATGGAAATAGCTGACATCTTTGTAGTTAATAAAGCTGATAGAGAAGGCGCCGATAAGATAGTTGCTGAGGTCAATCTCATGTTAGATATAGCTGGCGAGCGTTCATGGAGGCCTCCGGTCTTAAAGGCTATAGCCGAGTCCGGACAGGGAGTTGACGATATAATACGGGCAGTTGAAGAGCACCGGCTCTATCTACAAAAGAGCGAGGAGGGCAAAAAAAGGCGCTCCTCACGTATTCGACATGAGGTCGAGGAAATATTGAGACGTGATATTGCCAGGATCGTGGAAAAAGAGTGGGAGGAGCGCAGTTCAAACGATTTAATCGAAGCATTGGCTTCGCGACGCTCTGATCCCTATACGGAAGCTGGCAGACTCCTCGAGGATATATTGGGAGCAGCTGAAAATTCGCGGGAGGTCGAAGGGGCATGAAAATTGCCTTGGGTTCCGATCACGCAGGCTATGCGATAAAAGAGGCGACAAAGGACTATCTAAAGAGAGAGGGATACGAGGTCAGCGACTTCGGAACAAATTCAAGCAGCACGCCGACAGACTATCCCGACATCGCTTTCGCTGTAGCTCATAGCGTAGTTTCTGGACGCAGCGAGCGAGGCATATTGGTCTGCGGGACCGGCATAGGCATGTCCATTGCGGCTAACAAAGTGCGCGGCGCGCGAGCCGCCGTGTGCAACGATCCGCATGTCGCCCGCATGAGCCGCGCTCATAACGACGCCAACATCCTAACGATGGGCGGCCGCATTTTGACAGAAGATCAGGCAAGAGAGATCGTCTCTATCTGGCTTGAAACCGCCTTCGAGGGAGGGCGTCACGAGAGGCGAATCGAGGCTATCAAACGCTATGAGCGCCTTCACATGTCAAATCCGGACCCGCTAATCGAAGAAGGTAGAGTGATCGTCGTAGATCATCCCTTGGTGCAACACAAGCTCACAACCTTGAGGGATAAGGCTACCAGTGTCAAGGAATTCCGGGAACTCGTGCAGGAGATAGCTGGTCTTATGGTATATGAAGCCACCAGGAATCTCCAAGTTGAGGATTCGGAGGTCGAAACGCCCTTGGGGACAGCGCGAGGCAAAACGATAGCTGGCAAAAAGTTAGCTGTTGTACCGGTTCTCAGGGCCGGCCTTGTCATGAGCGACGGCATTTTGCGTCTCATACCAAATGCCAAAGTAGGACATATTGGCCTTTATCGAGATCCCGAGACGTTGGAGCCGGTAGAGTATTACTGCAAGTTGCCCAAAGACATAGAAGAGCGCGATGTGATGATCGTCGACCCCATGCTGGCCACCGGCGGCTCTGCAGCTGCGGCCATAAGCGCCGTTAAGGATCGCGGCGGCAAGAGGATCTCTCTGATATGTCTAATATCGGCGCCTGAGGGCTTAAATGTGGTTAGGAGTTCCCATCCCGACGTGGATATTTTTACAGCTGCGATCGATGATCATCTGGACGGGCATGGTTACATCATCCCTGGCCTGGGTGATGCCGGCGATCGCCTTTTCGGGACGAGGTAAATTTGATATGTCTTCCTGGAAAACCTTGATATTCGGCCTGTTTGCCATAATGTGGGGCTTCGGAGCCACGGGGCTTTCTGTGCAACTTTCTCGGCGCTATCGCATCGTCGACCCTTCGGGCAGCGCGAGGAAAATTCACGAAGGAGAGGTGCCGAGAGGTGGCGGTGTGGCTCTATGGTTGGGTGTACTCCTATCGATCCTTCTACAGTCGGAAGTTTCTTCTTTCAGCGCTAGCCTCGCCTTCGGTTCATCTTTCATCTTCATAGTCGGATACATAGATGACATGCGCCCCCTTCCGCCTCTCTTGCGGCTCATCGTGCATTTGACCTCGGCCTGTATAGTGGTTTATGCTATCCCAGCACCCATTACGCTCTTGGAAAGGGCAATCTTGGTTTTTTGGGTGACCGGCATGACCAGCGCCTTTAACCTCATAGACGGGCTGAACGGCCTTTTGCTTTCGATCTTCGCTGCATCTGCCGTTTTGGCGCTTATATGGACAGATCAATGGGCATGGGTACCTCTCTTGGGCATGGCATTAGGGGCGCTATGGTGGAATTTCCCCGAGGCGCGCACCTTCTTGGGCGATGGGGGGAGCACATTATTAGGTTTTTTGTATGCCTCGCTGATCTCCAATTACGTGGCGTCTAAGGGGGCTTCTGCCTTGGCGGTCCTTGTGGTCATAGCCATCCTCGGCGGTATTCCGTTGATAGATACGTTGACTTCTATTGTTCGCAGGCTCGCCGAGCATAGGTCTCCCTTCTCTCCGGACAGAGGTCATATCCACCACAGACTGATAGACAGCGGACTCTCGCGGGGTGCTGCAGTGGCGACGTTGGTGAGCCTTCATGTCCTTTGCATAACCTGCGGTTTTGTCCTGCTCGATCATATAGCCGGATGAAGCCGGTCAATGGAGGGTTTTCATGGATCTTTTGACCTGTTGTGTTGTGGGCACGAGGCCGGAGGCGATAAAGATGGCTCCGGTGATCATGGAACTTCGCAAAGAATGCGGAGTGCATCCGTATGTCCTTGCGACAGGACAGCATGCTGAGATGCTTCGTCAATCGTTGGGTTTTTTCCAAATACTCCCTGACGCAGATTTGGCCATCATGAAAGACAGGCAAAGCCTGGATTACATCACAGCGTCGGTCTTATCGGGGGTCGGGGAGGTGCTTGATAAGGTAAGGCCCGATCTGGTTTTGGTCCATGGCGACACGAGTACCACTTTTGCCTCTGCCTTGGCTGCCTTCTACCGCCGCATACCTGTGGGCCATGTGGAAGCTGGCCTCAGGAGCGGAAATCTGTACCTCCCATTTCCAGAGGAAGCCAATCGCCTCCTCGCCGATCGCATATCCACCCTTTTGTTCGCACCCACCGAGTGGGCCAAAGACAATCTCTTGGCCGAAGGCTATGATGCTTTCAAAATATGGGTCACAGGCAATACAGTCATAGATGCCCTTCTTTGGGG